>JAJYNX010000057.1 GCA_021786095.1 Actinomycetes bacterium
GCGAGGGTCGCTTAGGGGCCGCCTCGACCGGGACCTCGACCACCGACACCTCGACCGGCGCGACCTCGTCCGGAGCCGCGCGGCGACGACGAGTCGCGCGCGGGGCCACCGGCGTCAGCGTGGTGCCGATGGTCGGCCGCTCCCCGCCGGACAGCGTCACAGCTAGCTTCTTGGCCACACGCGCCATCTTCGGATTGCGTACCGGCAGGCGCGGCGTGAAGACCCACCCCACTCCCGGCACCGGCTTGCCCCCGATCAGTCGACCCACGTCGAAGAGCCACGGGTACTGCTCGTGGAACTCCTGGAAGGAGTCGTTGCTCAGTACCACGGCACCAATCCGGTCGGCGATCTTCAAGATGAAGGCATCACCGCGCCCGACCGCCCCGGCCGGCGGCGTCACGACCTCCCCGGCCAGTTCGGACTCCTTGAAGCGACGCCGCTCGCTGGCGGCCACGCGGTGCTCGAAGCTCGCGTCGACCACGACGATGACCTCGGCGTCGGGGTTCTCCTCCATGTAGGCACGCACCGCCTCGTCGAGTTGCACGAGGCTGGGCAGCGTGCGCCCCTCGGTCGCGAAGTTCGACCCGTCGACGACGACCCGCTGGTGCGCCGCGCGTCCGGCGCTCACCCGACGGCCCTTCGCAGCAGGTCGGCCTGCTCCGCGGCGTGGACCAACGAGCTGCCGGTCGCGGGACTCGCCGACTCAGCCCGTGCCACGTGCCACACGCGCGTGTCGCGCAGCAGCTGATGAACCCGGAGGTGGACGAAGGGCCACGCCCCCATATTGGTCGGCTCCTCCTGGAGCCACACGACCTCCTCGAGGGCCGGGTAGGCGGCGAGCAACGCGGCGAGCTCGTCGTGGGGCCACGGGTAGATCTGCTCGACGCGCGCGACGGCGATGTGCGTGGCTCCGAGCGCGTCGCGACGCGACGCGGCCTCGTGGGCGATCTTGCCGGTTGCCAGCACCACGCGAGTCACGCGGGCGTGGTCGACCGTGGCGTCGTCGAGCACGCGCTGGAACGAGCCGTGCTCGAACTCCTCCAGGGACGAACGCGTCACCGCGGCGCGCAACAGTGACTTGGGGGTGAAGACGACGAGCGGCGTGACGTGCTCGCGCGCCACCTGCGCGCGCAGCAGGTGGAAGTACTGCGCCGACGTCGAGGGCTGGGCGATGCGCAGGTTGTTGCGCGCGCTCAGCGACAAGAACCGCTCCAGTCGCCCACTGGAGTGCTCGGGTCCCTGGCCCTCGTAGCCGTGCGGCAGCAGCATGACCAGCCCCGCGCTCTGGCCCCACTTGTCCTCGGCGGCGACCAGGAAGTTGTCAATGATGATCTCCGCGCCGTTGACGAAGTCACCGAACTGGGCCTCCCAGGCCACCAGCGATCGAGGAGCCTGCACCGAGTAGCCGTACTCGAAGCCCAGGGCGGCGTACTCGCTCAGCAGCGAGTCACGCACCGTGAAGAATCCCGGCGCGTCGAGGTGGCACAGCGGCACGTACTGGTCCCCGGTGTCGTAGTCGAACAGCGCCGCGTGACGGTGCGAGAAGGTCCCGCGGCGCGTGTCCTGGCCCACGAGGCGCACGTTGGTCCCCTCGAGCGTCAACGTCCCGATGGCCAGCGCCTCGCCCAGGGCCCAGTCGACCTGCCCGGACTCGAGCAGCGCCGCGCGCTGGTCGAACTGGCGCGCCAGCTTGGGGTGCACCGCGAACCCCTCGGGCGCGCGGGTGGTCGCTCGAGCGACCCGCAGCAGCGTCTCACGGTCCACGCCGGTCGGCGGGGCCGGAGCGTCCTCGATCACCTCCGTCACGGGCACCTCGTGCAACTCGGGCACCGGCACGGTGCGCACCTCGTCCAAGACGCTCTGCAGGCGCGCGTTGAACTCGTCCAGGGCCGCCTCGGCCGCCTCGAGGGAGATGTCGCCGCGGCGCACGAGGGTCTCGGTGTAGATCTTGCGCACCGAGCGCATCTGGTCAATGATCTTGTACATCTGGGGCTGGGTGTAACTGGGATCGTCGCCCTCGTTGTGGCCGTGACGCCGGTAGCACACGATGTCGATCACGACGTCGCGGTGGAAGGTGGCGCGATACGCGTAGGCCAAGCGCGCCACGCGGGCGCAGGCCTCGGGGTCGTCGCCGTTGACGTGGAAGATCGGCGCCTGGATCATCTTGGCCACGTCCGTCGGGTAGAAGCTCGACCGAGCCGAATCGGGGGCGGTCGTGAACCCCACCTGGTTGTTGATCACGATGTGGATCGACCCACCGATCCGGTAGCCCGAGAGCTGCGACAAGTTGAGGGTCTCGGCGACCACGCCCTGGCCCGCGAAGGCCGCGTCGCCGTGCACCAGGATCGCGAGATACGGGTAGAGGTCGTGCGCCGCGACCGGCGAGGTGCCGTCGTCGGGGCGCAGCACCAGGTCCTGCTTGGCGCGCACGATGCCCTCGACCACGGGGCTCACGGCCTCGAGGTGCGAGGGGTTGGACGCCATCGACACGTCGATGGTCGCCCCACTCGCCGTGGTGAACACGCCGCTCGCCCCCTTGTGGTACTTCACGTCGCCGCTGCCCTGCACGCTCTCGGGATCGAGGTTGCCCTCGAACTCCGAGAAGATCTCGCGATAGGACTTGCCCACCACGTTGGCCAGGACGTTCAGACGACCCCGGTGGGCCATCGCCAGCACAACCTCGCGTACGCCATCGGGCGCGGCCGCGTCCAAAATGGCGGTCAACGCCACGATGGCGGACTCGGCCCCCTCGAGGCCGAAGCGCTTCTGGCCCACGTAGCGCGAATGGAGGAACCGCTCGAAGACCTCGGCCTCGGTGAGCGCCGAGAGGATGCGGTGCTGCTCGTCGGCGGTGGTGGAGGTGCTCACTCCCTCGACCCGCTCCTGGATCCAGCGCTTCTGCTCGGGATCCAGGATGTGTCCGTACTCGATGCCGACGGTACGGCAGTACGCGTCGCGCAGGGTGGTCAGGATCTCGTCCAGTGTGGCCTCACGGCGCCCCGCCAGCCCCCCCACGACGAAACGCCGCGGCAGGTCCCACATGGTCAGGCCGTAGGTGGCCATGTCCAGCTCCGGGTGCAGGGGCGCGGGGTCGGCGTGCAGGGGGTCCAGATGCGCGTGGAGGTGCCCACGCACGCGGTACATGTTGATCAGTTCCTGGACGCGGATGTGCTTGAGGATTCGTTCGTCCTCGCCCGCCCCACTCGCGGGGTTGCGGTCCGGGGCCCAGCGGGTCGGCTCGTAGGGAACGCCGAGGGACGCGAAGACCTCGTCGTAGAAGCCGTGACCCCCGGTCAGGCACTCGGCGACGTACTTGAGCAAGAGGCCCGACTCGGCACCCTGGATGATCCGGTGATCGTAGGTGGAGGTGAGGGTCATGACCTTGCCCACGCCCAGCTCGGCGAGGGTTCGCGGGTCGGCGGCGTCGAAGCCCGCCGGCCAGGCCAGCGCCCCGACCCCGAAGATGGCGCCCTGGCCCGGCATCAGCCGGGGCACCGACTGGACGGTGCCCAGGGTTCCGGGATTGGTGAGCGAGACCGTCGCGCCCACGAAGTCGTCGGCCCCGACCGTCCCGGCGTGCACCTTGCGCACGAGGTCCTCGTAGGCGACCAAGAACTCGCGGAAGTCCAGCGTGTCCGCGTCGCGGATCACGGGCACCATCAGGTTGTGCGAGCCGTCGGGGCGCGACACGTCCACGGCCAGGCCCAGGCCCACGTGTTCGTGGTGGCGCACGCCGGGCGTGCCCTTGGCGTCGACCGCCTCGACGTACGTCGCGTTCAGCGACGGAACCGCCGCCAGGCCCTTGACGATGGCGTAGGCGATCAGGTGAGTGAAGGAGACCTTCGCCCCGCTGGTACGCGACAGGGTCTCGTTGAGCGTGACCCGATTGATCTCGAGCAGTCGGCTGGCCACGGTGCGCACGCTGGTGGCCGTCGGCACGCCCAGGCTGGCGGTCATGTTGGCGACGATGCGCGCCGCCGCCCCGCGTAGCGCCGTGGCGCCCTCGTCGACGACCGGGACCACGGGTTGCACCGGTGGTGCCGTCGGCCGTGGCGTGGCCGCGGGAACCGTGGGAACGGTCGAGCGATGGTAGTCGACGAAGAACTCACGCCAGCTCGGCGCCACCGAGGCGGGGTCCGCGAGGTACTGGTCGTACAGGTCGTCGACGAGCCACGCGTTCGCCCCAAAGGACCCGCCAGAAGCGGTGGTGGACGCGGTGTCGGGGGGGGTAGTCACACCGCCAGCCTAGGGCCCGGCGCCGAAAGACGGGGTCCCCGACGCCGTCGCAGCCGGTAAGTTCGTGTCGTGGCCACCTCCCTCGAGACGCGCGGACTCGAGCCGGTGCGACCGTCTCCGGTGACGGGCCTCGCGGTCGCCGCACGCCGAGTCGCGCACGCCCGCGCGACCCTGGTGTGCGTCCACGGCGGCCTCGATCGGGGTGCGTCGTTCGCTCGGCTCGCGCGACGAATGACGCACCTGAACGTCGTCACCTACGACCGACGTGGCTACCAGGGTTCGCGCGCGCTCGAGCCGCTCGGACTCGACCACCACGTGAACGACCTCCTGGAGGTGGCGCGCTGGGCGGCGCGCGACGTCCCCGTCGCGGTCTTCGGCCACAGCTTCGGGGGCGTCGTCGCGCTCGGCGCCGCGGTGGCCGACCCGTCGCGGTTCTGCCTGGTCGACGTCTACGAGGCACCGCTGCCCTGGATCCTGGCCCGACAGGGTGAACGCCCGCGCCTCGGCGACGACCCGCGCCGCGAGGCGGAGCTCTTCTTTCGTCGCGTCGT
This sequence comes from Actinomycetes bacterium, assembly GCA_021786095.1. Classification (GTDB taxonomy): domain Bacteria; phylum Actinomycetota; class Acidimicrobiia; order Acidimicrobiales; family RAAP-2; genus RAAP-2. Next base: position 4,788 of record JAJYNX010000057.1, read on the forward strand.
CTCGGATGCGGTATGGGAACGCCTCAGCGAGGCGGAGCGCGAGTCGCGCCGCCTCGACGGTCCCGCGCTGGTCGACGATCTCACCGCACTGCGCCACGGGCCGCCCTTCACGCCGCTGGTCGACGTCGCGGCCCTGCGCACGCCCACCCACTACCTACACGGCGACCAACGCCTGGCGACGTACTACCGCGCCCTCGGCGCTACGCTCCAACGCCTCAACCCCGTGATCACGACCGACGAGCTCACCGGAGCGGGCCACGGCGCCCACCTGAGCGCCCCGGATCAACTGGCCCGTCTGCTGACGCGACACGAGGAGGTGACGTGCGCGTCGCGGTGAGCGGCTCGTCGGGCCTGATCGGCTCGGCCCTCGTCCGCGCGCTGACGACCCGCGGCGACGAGGTGGTGCGCCTCGTGCGTCCCGACAGTCCCCCGGTTCGCGACGCGGTCGTGCGCTGGGATCCACGTGCCGCCACGATCAGCGCTGACGACCTGGCACGCGTGGGGACCCTCGACGCCGTCGTGCACCTGGCCGGCGCCGGTATCGCCGACCGGCGATGGACTCCCGCGCGGCGCCGCGAGATCCTGACGTCGCGCGTCGCGTCAACGTCCCTGATCGCGAGCCTGGTGGCGTCGCGTCCGGAGGTGACGCGAGTGGTGAGTGGCTCGGCGATCGGGTACTACGGCTCCCGCGGCGACGAGATTCTCGACGAGGCGTCATCGCGCGGCACGGGCTACCTGGCCGACGTGTGCGATGCGTGGGAACAGGCGATTCAGCCCGCCCGACGCGCGGAAACCACCGTGGCGACCGTGCGCACCGGGATCGTGATGTCGGCCGCTGGCGGAGCCCTCGGGCGCCAACTGCCCCTCTTTCGCCTGGGACTGGGGGGACGTCTGGGCGACGGTCGCCAGTGGCTGAGCCCGATCAGCCTCGATGACGAGGTCCGCGCCCTGCTCTGGGCCATGGACCAGGGCCTCGACGGACCGCTCAACCTGGTGGCGCCGACACCCGTGACCAATCGCGACTTCACCGCCGCCCTGGGCCGACTCCTACGACGCCCCGCCGTCGCCCCCTTGCCGCGCGCGGCACTGGCCCTCGTGCTCGGACGGGACCTGGCCGTCGAGGCGGTGCTCGCGAGTCAACGCGTCGTGCCCCGCGCTCTGGAGGAGTCGGGCTTTCGCTTCCGACACCCGGACCTCGAGGCGATCCTCGGCGCGGCGCTCGCCGATCGCTGACCCGTTCCCTCACTCCGACGCACCGACCCGCCCTCGATCAGTTTCCTTTCCGGCAACGAACGCCTTACCGCGCAGTAGACCGAGTCGACACGCTCCTCGGGACCGACTCTCACGCGCGCCGCGTATGGTCACCACGCGCGAGTTGACGCGTCGACTCGGCGACCCCCGGCCGCGCCGATGTCCGGGCGGCCGGGCGCGCTCGGCGCCTCGTCGCACCGTTGACGCGCACCCGGCGCGACTCCCGCGTCGCCGCCGCGCGGCGTGGGCTTACGCGACGCCAGAGCGGCCCACTCGCCACTCCCGACGCGACCCCGCGCGCCACCGGCGGCGTCACGCGTTGGTCACCCGTCGTGAAAAACGTCATGTCGCCGTAACACACCAGCGGATTCGAAATACCCGATCAGGAGTTGGAAATGAAGCGGCACGCTCGCAAAAGTCTCTGTCGTGATGAACTTGTGAGCCCCTACCCCAACCGATAAGGTGGCCACGAACCCATCACCGATGGGTCGGCAAATTGATGTGACCACACTGTGGCACTGGGAGGCAATTCACTATGCAAGTAAGGCGCAAGTTACGCCTCATGTTGAGCGTGGGTGCGGCCGTGAGCGCGATGTCGATGGGTCTTCTGATCCCGTCGGTCAGTGGCGCGAGCACACCCTCGGGGACGATCACCTTCGCGGAAGCCGCCCAGGCCCCACCGAACTACATCTTTCCCTACATGGGCTTCTCCTACTTCTCGGTAACCAACATCAGCCAGTTCCAGCAGCTCATGTTCCGGCCGCTCTACTGGTTCGGCCTGGGGGGATCGAGTGC
>JAJYNX010000004.1 GCA_021786095.1 Actinomycetes bacterium
CTCCATCGGGCGAACCGGGCGGGCGACGCCCTACGCGGTGCTCGAGCCGGTGGTGATCGCGGGGTCGACGGTCGCCCTGGCCACGCTGCACAATCAGGATCAGGTGGCCGCCAAGGACGTGCGCCCCGGGGACCTCGTCATCGTTCGCAAGGCGGGCGACGTGATCCCCGAGGTCGTGGCCGCGGTCGAGGAGCCGCACCGACGCCGCGAACCTCCGTGGGAGTTCCCCACCACCTGTCCCGTCTGCGGCCAGCCACTCGTTCGCACCGCCGGCGAGAGTGACACGTACTGCGTGAATCCGCGCTGTCCCGCGCGGGTGCGCGAGCAGCTCATCCACTTCGCCTCGCGCGGGGCCCTGGACATCGAGGGCCTGGGCGAGCAGCGCGTGGGCCAGCTGCTCGACGCCGGCCTGGTGCGCGACGTGGCCGACCTGTTCTCGCTGCGGGTCGAGGACCTGGCTCCCCTGGAGGGCTTCGGCGATCTCTCGGCAGCGGCCCTCGTGCGCCAGATCGCCGCGTCCACGACGGCGCCGCTCAGCCGGCTGCTCGTGGCGCTGGGCATTCGCCACGTCGGTCCCGTCGCGGCGCGCGAGCTGGCGCGCCGCTTCGTCACCTACCAGGCCCTGACGGAGGCGACCCTGGACGAGCTCGAGTCCGTGGAGGGCGTCGGGCCGGTGATCGCGATGTCGGTCTTCACCTACGTGCGCCTCGACGAGACGGTGGAGCGAATGGCCCGCCTGGCCGCCGCCGGCTTCTCGATGCGCGAGCCGGAGGGGACGACCCTGGCGGCGACGCTCGCGGGCCGGGCGGTGGTGGTCACCGGGACGCTGGCCGGTTACACCCGCGACGAGGCCGAGGCGGCCGTCGTGGCGCGCGGTGGCACGTCGCCCGGATCGGTCTCGAAGCGGACGTACTGCGTGGTGGTCGGTGACTCCCCGGGGGCCTCGAAGGTGAACCGCGCGCGCGAGCTGGGCGTGGCGCTGGTGGACGGGTCTCACTTCGAGGAACTGTTGAGTACGGGGGCGTGGACCAGCACCATCGCGTGACGCGTAGTCACTAGGGTGAGACGTAGCCATGAGTGCCGCCACGTTTGCACCGGATCACGAGGTCGTCGGTCGCTACCGGATCGTCGAGTTGCTCGGTGTGGGCCGCACCGCCGAGGTCTACCGGGCCGAGGACCGGTCCCTGCACCGGACGGTCGTCGTGAAGGTCCTGTTGGCGGATCTGGCGGCGCACGAGGACGTACGGCGCGCCTTTCGCGACAACATCGTGCGTGCGGCCACGCTGAGCCACCCCCACCTCGCGCGCGTCTACGACGGGGGACAGGAGTCGGGGTCGATCTTCGTCGTCAGCGAGTACTTGAGTGGCGGCTCGCTCGAGGACGTTCTGGCGTCCGGGCGGCGCTTCAGCCCCGACGACGCCGCGCGTCTCGGCCGCGACATCGCCAGCGCCTTGGCGTACCTGCACGCGAACGGGATCGTCCACGGCGCCCTCTCACCGACCAAGCTCCTCTTCGACGAGGAGGGGCGCGTGCGCATCACCGACGTCTCGCTGGCCGGGCTGGCGGAGCAGTACCGTGGACGACCCACGCTCGACCAGGTCCGCTACTTCAGTCCCGAGCAGGCGCTCGGCGAGCCCGCGGGACCGGCGAGCGACGTGTACGCGCTCGCGCTCATCCTCTTCGAGGCGGCGACGGGAACGGTACCCTTCGACGGGCTCACCACCGAGGCGATGGCTCAGGCCCGAGTTGGCGCACCGCTGCCGGTGCGTGCCGAGTTGGGCACCCTCGACATGCTCCTCGCCCAGGCCGCGATTCCCGACCCGTTGCTGCGACTGGACGCCGAGCAGTTCTCCACGCGGCTGAACGCGGTCGTCAAGGAGTCCGCACCCCTCAGCGTGGCGCCGGGCAACCGCGCCGCACCGCTGCTCGCGAACTTCGCGCCCCCCGAACCGCGTACGTCGATCGGCTTCCGGCCGTCTCCGGACCAGATCGCCGGGGGAACCGGTCCGGTGCCGCGAGTGACCTCGCGGCCGCTGATCTCGGAGTCGGCGCCGCTCGCGCGCTCGCGCTCGCGCTCGCGCGCCACCCCGCGCGCGGGCCGGCCCCGCCACGCGCAGGACTTCGATGTGGAGCCGCTGCCCGAGGAGCCGCGCCGCCGCCGTATCGCGTTCCTCGTCGCCGCGGTGGTCCTGGTCGTCGCGGCCGTCGCGGCGGCCGCGGTCTGGAAGTCGGGCCTCCTCGACCAGCCCCAGACGGTGCCCTCGCTGGTCAGCCTCGACTACCAGCAGGCGGCTCAGGTGATCAGGAACGACGGGTTCACGCTGCGTGTCGGCGCGCACGCCTACTCGTCGAGCGTCCGCGCCAACACCATCGTGTCGCAGTCGCCCCCGCCGGGTACGCGCGAGAAGGCGGGCCACGTGATCAGCGTGACCGTGTCCGATGGACCGCGCATGGTGGCCGTGCCGACGGGACTACTCGGTGAGGACTGCGCGACCGCCTCGGCGCGGCTGCAGGGTGCGCGCCTCACCGGTCAGTGCCCCTCGTCGGACGCGGTGGCGAGTGCCACGGTTCTCGTGGGTCGCGTCGTGCGCTATCGCGTCGGTGCGCGGGTGAACCCCACGAGCGTGCCGGTGGGCTCCATCGTGACCCTCGTGCTCAGCTCCGGTCCGCCCGCGACGTCGCCGACGACCACCGTACCGTCGGTGTCGACCACGACCGTGCCCCCCGCCACGACCACGACGACGGCGCCCACGACGACCACCACGGTGGCGGGAGAGGGCCCACGACCCGTGCCGAACGTGGTCGGCATGGACCAGGCGCAGGTCTTCGCGGCCATGCGCAAGGCGCAGCTGTACTTCACGACGCGCGGGCCCCACGCCGGGACGTCACAGTGGACGACAGCCGTGTCCACCCAGCCGTCTCCTGGCACGTCGGTCCCCTGGCACTCCACCATCATCGTGAACGTGCGCTGAGCCCTCGTACGGCCCCGGCGAGGGGCCGCCGTCGCGGGGCGCCACGCGGCGACGGCGGGCGCACGGAATCAGGTCACGCGCACGCCCGGCCCACGGTGTCACGCGGCGTTGCTCGCGGCGTCACGACGGATCCGAGTGGGGAGGTGGCGTTTGCGGGGGCGACGCCGCGGGTCGTGACGCACCCGGGACGGTCGAGCGTGGCCGGTAGTGTGGCCCCTATGACCACAGCACTGATGGCGGGCGCCGAGCCGTACTCGGCGACCGGCGGGCCGGGGGGCGTCCTGGTCCTGCACGGCTTCACGGGTAACCCCTCCTCGATGCGCTCGCTGGGCGAGGCCCTGGCGCGTGAGGGGTGGGCGGTGGAGTTGCCGCGACTCCCGGGACACGGGACCTCGGTCGAGGACATGATGACGACCCGGTGGTCCGACTGGACGGGCGCCGCGCTCGACGCCTACGACGCCTTGGCGGCGAGCCACCCGCGAGTCGCCGTCGTCGGGTTGTCCATGGGGGGTGGTCTCGCGGCGTACGTGGCGACCCAGCGGCCCGTGGCGGGCTGCGTCTTCATCAACCCCCTCGTCAAGGCACCCGCCCCCGAACTGGTCGCCGGAGTGGACGAACTGCTGGCGTCGGGCGTCGCGTTGGTCGACGCGATCGGCTCGGACGTGAAGAAGGAGGGGGTGAGCGAGTCCTCCTACGCCTCGACGCCGCTGGTGTGCGCCCAGAGCCTCTTCTCCGGGGTCGCCCAGCTGTACGACGACCTCGTCTCGGTACGCGCGCCGAGCCTGCTGCTGCAGAGTCGCGAAGACCACGTGGTGAGCGCCGACAACGGTGAGGATCTCTTCGCGAGGGTGTCGGGTCCCATCGAGCGGATCTGGCTGGAGGACTCCTACCACGTGGCGACGCTCGACAACGACCGCGAACTGGTCGAGAACGAGGTCGTGGCCTTCACGCACCGGGTGCTCGGGGAGTGAGCGTGCTACGCCGAGAGGACGTCGCCCACGTGGCTCGCTTGGCTCGCTTGACCCTGAGCGATGAGGAGCTCGATCTGTTCACCGACCAGTTGGCGCAGGTGCTGGAGCACGCCAGCGACGTCGCCGCCCTCGATCTCGAGGGGGTCGAGGCGACCGCCCACCCGTTCGGTCTCGTGAACGTCGTGCGCGCCGATGAGCCCCAGCCGTCCCTGGATCGCGACGAGGTGCTCGCCATGGCGCCCGACGTTGAGGATGGCCGCTTCGCGGTGCCCCGCATCCTGGGCGAAGACCAGTGAGGTCGGCGGGAGAGATCGCGCGCGACGTGCGCGAGGGGGCTAGTTCGGCCGGTCGCGAGCTGGAGATCGCCCTCAGCGCCATTCGCGCGCGCAACGACGAGCTCAATGTGTTCCTGTACGTGGACGAGGCGGGAGCGCGCCTCGCGGCGCAGCGGGTGGACGAGGCGGTCGCCCGCGGTGAGCGGACCGGCCCCCTGGCGGGCGTGCCGGTGGCCCTGAAGGACAACCTGTGCCAGCGGGGCATCCCCACCACGTGCTCGTCGCGCATCCTGGAGGGGTGGCGACCGCCCTACAACGCGACGGTGATCGATCGCCTCGTGGCCGCCGGTGCGGTGCCCGTGGGCAAGACGAATCTGGACGAGTTCGCGATGGGCTCGTCGACCGAAACCTCGGCCTTCGGGCCGACGCGCAACCCTCTGGACCCCACACGGGTCCCCGGCGGCTCGTCGGGCGGCTCGGCGGCCGCGGTGGCGGCCGACATGACGCCCCTCGCGCTGGGCAGCGACACCGGCGGATCCATCCGCCAGCCGGCCGCGCTGTGCGGGATCGTCGGGGTGAAACCCACCTACGGCCTGGTCTCGCGCTACGGGTTGATCGCCTTCGCCAGTTCCCTGGACCAGATCGGGCCGCTGTCGCGCTCGGTGGCCGACGCCGCCCTGCTACTCGAGGTCATCGCCGGTCACGACCCCCGCGACTCGACGTCCCTGCCCGAGCCGGCCCCCTCGTTGCGTGACCACCTCGACGACGGGGTGGTGGGTCGGCGCATCGGCGTCGTGCGCGAGTTGATCGACGGCGCCGATCCGGAGGTCGTCGCGTCGGTGGACCGTGCGGCCGAGGTGCTGCGCGCGGCCGGGGCGGAGCTGGTCCCGCTCTCGATACCCGAACTGCGTCTCGGGCTGAGCGCGTACTATCTGATCGCCCCGGCCGAGGCGTCGAGCAATCTGGCGCGCTTCGACGGCGTGCGCTACGGGCTGCGCGTGGACGCCGACGACGTGGCCGCGATGAACGAGGCGACGCGCACGGCGGGCTTCGGCGCGGAGGTCAAGCGTCGTATCATGCTGGGCACCTACGCGCTCTCCGCCGGCTACTACGACGCCTACTACGGTCAGGCCCTCAAGGTGCGCACCCAGATGATCGAGGCGTTTCGTCGCGCCTATCGCGAGGTGGACCTGTTGTTGGGGGCGACGACGCCGACGGTCGCGTTCCCCTTCGGGTCCAAGACGGCCAACCCGATGTCGATGTACCTCTCCGACGTCTTCACGATTCCGACCAACCTCGCGGGCGAGGCGGCGATCTCGGTCCCCTTCGGTGTCGGCGAGGGTGGCCTGCCGGTGGGGGTGCAACTCCTCGGACCGGGTCGCAGCGAGGCGCGGCTGCTGGCGGCGGGTCGGGTCCTCGAACTCGCGGAGGGACGCCCGTGACACTGCCAGACGGGTGGGAGATGGTGGTGGGCCTGGAGGTGCACACCGAGCTCAAGACCCGCACGAAGATGTTCTGTGGCTGTCGCAACGAGTTCGGCGCGCCGCCCAACACGCACGTCTGTCCGGTCTGCCTAGGGCTGCCGGGATCCTTGCCGGTGCTGAACGAGCGGGCGGTGGAGTTGGCCATGGCCATCGGTCTGGCACTGCACTGCACGATCGCGCCGTCCACGTTCCATCGCAAGAACTACTTCTATCCCGACATGCCCAAGGACTTCCAGATCTCCCAGTACGACCGTCCCATCAACGCGAACGGCTACCTCGACCTGATCGATCACAGCCGGGTGGGGATCGAGCGCGCGCACCTGGAGGAGGACACCGGCAAGTCGACGCACCTCGGGGGCTCGGGGCGCCTGCACGGGGCCGATCGGTCGCTGGTGGACTACAACCGCTCCGGGGTGCCGCTCGTGGAGATCGTGTCCGCGCCCGACATCCGCTCCTCGGCCCAGGCCCGGGCGTACGCCTCGGAGTTGCGCGCCATCCTGATCGCCACGGGCGCGTCGGACGGGCGCATGGAGGAGGGGTCGATGCGCGTGGACGCGAACGTGTCGGTGCGTCGCGCGGGCCAGCCGTACGGCACGCGCTGTGAGATCAAGAACCTCAACTCGCTGCGCTCGCTGCAGCGAGCGATCGACTACGAGGCCGAGCGTCAGGTGGCTCTGGTGGAGAGCGGCGAGGTGGTGCGTCAGGAGACCCGGCACTGGGACGAGGCGCGGGGCGTCACGGCGACGATGCGCGTGAAGGAGGAGGCCGACGACTACCGGTACTTCCGCGAGCCGGACCTGGTGGACCTGGCCCCGGATGCGTCGTGGGTGCAGCGCGTGCGATCCGGACTGGGCCCGCTGCCCGCCGAACGTCGCGCGGCGCTGCTGGCGCGCGTGGGCGAGGTGAGCGAGGCGCAGCGCGACGCGGTCGCCACGGTGATCGACGCCGGTCGCGACGAGGTGGTGCGCGGCGCGATCGATCGGGGTGTCGATCCGGCTCTCGCGCTGGCGCGCGCGGCCAACGAGCTCGAGTCCGAGGGGCCAGCCGTCTCGGTGGACGCCTTCGCCGAGACCCTGCTCATGGAGCAGCGTGGCGAGCTCTCGGCCACGCAGTCCAAGGCGGTGCTGGCGGCGCTGGCGCAGGAGGGCGGGGACCCGCACGCGATCGCCGCCCAGCGCGGCTTCGAGCGGCTCTCGTCGAACTCGCTCGGCGCGACGCTCGACGAGGTCATCGACCAGCACCCGGACGAGTGGCGGCGCTACCGCGACGGCGACGACAAGCTCGCGCAGTTCTTCGTGGGCCTGGTCATGAAGGCCACGCGCGGCCAGGCTGACGGCAAGGCGGTCATCGCGGAGTTGGCGGCGCGTCGCGGCTGACCAGTGCCGTGCGCGGTCTCGACGGAGGGCCGTCGAGCGAGTCTCTAGTATCGATCCATGACATCGCACCCCACCCCCCGCAGCTCCGAGGTCACGATCGGCAAGAGCCGGGCACCCGCGCGCGCGATGCTGCGCGCCATGGGCCTCGGCGACGACGACATGGTCAAGGCGCAGATCGGCCTGGCGACGAGCTGGAACGAGGTGACGCCGTGCAACCTCCCGCTCGGCCGTCTGGCGACGCGCGCCAAGGTGGCCGTGCGCGACGGGGGTGCGGTGCCCTTCGAGTTCGTGACCATCGCGGTCTCGGACGGGATCTCGATGGGTCACGAGGGGATGCGGGCGTCCCTGGTCTCGCGTGAGGTCATCGCCGACTCCGTGGAGACCGTGATGCACGCCGAGCGCTTTGACGCCATGGTCACCTTCGCGGGTTGCGACAAGTCCCTGCCGGGCATGCTGATGGCGGCGGCCCGCCTCGACGTGCCCAGCGTCTTCCTCTACGGTGGGACGATCCTGCCGGGCGAGCTGAACGGTCAGGCGCTGGACATCGTCTCGGTCTTCGAGGCCGTCGGTGCCAACGCGGTGGGGGCCATGAGCGACGAGGACCTGGGTGCCATCGAGCGTGCGGCGTGCCCCGGTGAGGGGAGTTGCGCGGGCATGTTCACCGCGAACACGATGGCCAGCGTGGCCGAGGCACTCGGGATGTCGCTGCTCGGCAGCGCCTCGGTCCCCTCGGTGGACCCGCGCCGCGACCAGTACGCCTACGAGTCGGGCCGGGCCGTGCTCACCCTGCTCGACCGCGGCATCACCGCGCGCGACATCATGACCCGCGAGGCCTTCGAGAACGCGATCGCTGTGGTGATGGCCCTGGGTGGCTCGACCAACGCGGTGCTCCACCTGTTGGCGATCGCGCACGAGGCCCGGGTCCCCCTGGCGCTCGACGACTTCAACACGATCGCGCGGCGCGTGCCGCACCTGGCCGACATGAAGCCCCACGGGGTGTACCACATGAGCGACCTCGATCTCGTGGGCGGGGTGCCGGTGGTGCTCGCGCACCTGTTGGAGCGCGGCCTGGTGCACGGCGACACGATGACCGTCAGTGGCCAGACGCTCGCCGAGAGTCTGGCGGCCTACCAGGCCGCAGCGCCCGACGGGCGGGTGGTCCACGACCTGGACCACCCCATCCACGAGCGGGGCGGCATCGCCGTGCTGAGTGGATCGCTGGCGCCCAAGGGCTCGGTGGTGAAGGTCGCGGGAATCGACGAGTTGCACTTCACCGGCACGGCGCGGGTCTTCGACGGCGAGGACGCCGCGATGACGGCCATCCTGGCCGGGGAGATCGAGCCGCGCACGGTGGTGGTGATCCGTTACGAGGGTCCGCGGTCGGGACCGGGGATGCGCGAGATGCTGGCGGTCACCGGGGCGATGAAGGGTGTCGGGCGCGGCAGCGACAGCGCGCTGGTCACCGACGGGCGCTTCAGCGGCGGGACGCACGGCTTCTGCGTGGGCCACGTGGCGCCCGAGGCCCTCGACGGCGGACCGATCGCGCTGGTCGCCGACGGCGACACGATCGAGATCGACGTGATGAGCAACACGATCAACCTCCTGGTGGACCCCGAGGTCCTGGAGAAGCGCGCTCGCGAGGTTCCCCCGTTCGCGCCTCGCTACACCACCGGCGTGCTCGAGAAGTTCGCTCGCCTGGTCCAGGGCGCGGAGACGGGGGCCGTCACCTCGCGCTAGCTCTTGTGCGAGCACGGCCCCGTGTGCTTAGATGGTCGGGTGACGACGGTGTCCCTGATTCTGGTAGTAGTAGGAGTGAGGCACCGGTAGTCGCACGTACTCGAACACCGGAGGCCTCCCCAGTAGGGGAGGCCTTTTTTGTTTGGGCGACGAGCCAACAGAGGAACACCCAACTAGAGCAGAGAGGGACTCGTGCAACTCACCGGAGCGCAAGCACTCATCAAGAGCCTGGAGCAGCAGGGCGTGGAGACGATCTTCGGGCTGCCTGGTGGGGCGATCCTGCCGGTCTACGACCCGCTGCTGGACTCGCCGATCCGACACATCCTGGCTCGCCACGAGCAGGGGGCCGGGCACATGGCCGAGGGCTACGCCCTGGCGACGGGCCGCCCCGGCGTGGCGATGGTCACGAGTGGGCCGGGGTCGACCAACATCGTGACGCCCATCGGCAACGCCCACATGGACTCGACGCCGCTGGTGGTGATCACGGGTCAGGTGGCGACGACGTCGATCGGCACCGACGCCTTCCAGGAGTGCGATATCACGGGTATCACGATGGGCATCACCAAGCACAACTTCCTGGTGCAGTCCGCCCAGGAGCTGCCGCGCGCGGTGGCCGCGGCGTTCCACCTGGCCACGACCGGGCGCCCCGGCCCGGTGCTGATCGACGTGCCCAAGGACGTCAGCCAGTCGATGATGGAGTGGTGGTACCCCGAGACGCTCGAGGAGCTCGATCTGCCGGGATACCACCCGACGCGCGACCTGGACGAGGAGGCCGTGGCGCGTGCGGTGCAGTTGATCAGCCGCGCCGAGCGGCCCGTACTCTACGTGGGCGGCGGGACGCTGAAGTCGGGGGCGTCGGCGGCGCTGCTGGCCTTCGCGGAGGCCACCCGCATGCCGGTCGTCACCACCCTGATGGCGCGCGGGGCGTTTCCCGACTCCCACGACCAGCACCTGGGGATGCCGGGCATGCACGGGACCTACGCCGCGGTGACGGCGCTGCAGCGCAGCGACCTCCTGGTGGCGCTCGGGGCCCGCTTCGACGATCGGGTCACCGGGAGGGTGTCCGCCTTCGCACCCGGCGCGTCGGTGATCCACGTGGACATCGATCGGGCGGAGTTCAACAAGATTCGCCACGCCGACGTCACCCTGCAGACCGACGTGGGCACCGCCCTGGCGGCGCTGGGCGACGCCGGCGCCACGCCGGCGCCACTCGATGCGTGGTGGCGTGAGATCCGCGCGTGGCGCGCGCAGTACCCGCTGACCTACGACGAGCCCGTAGTCGACGGCCCGCTGCGCCCCCAGCACGTCATCGAGGCCATCGCGCAGCGCGCCGAGCCGGGGACGATCGTGGCCTCGGGCGTCGGCCAGCACCAGATGTGGACGTCGCAGTTCTGGCGCTTCGACGAGCCCCGCACGTGGGTGAACTCGGGGGGAGCCGGCACGATGGGCTTCGGCGTCCCGGCGGCGATCGGGGCCAAGGTCGGTCGTCCCGACCGCGCGGTGTGGTGCATCGACGGCGACGGGTGCTTTCAGATGACCGCCCAGGAGCTGGTCACCGCACGCGCGGAGCGCATTCCGATCAAGGTCGCCATCCTCAACAACGCCTACCTCGGCATGGTGCGCCAGTGGCAGGAGATGTTCTACGACGAGCGCTACAGCGAGGTCTACCTGTCGGCAGACCTGCCCGACTACGTGAAGTGGGCCGAGGCGATGGGTTGCGTGGGCCTGCGCGCGACGAACGTCAAGGAGATGGCCGACGTGATCGACGAGGCCAACGCCATCAACGACGTGCCGGTCGTGATCGACTTCCGTACCGACACCTCCGAGAAGGTCTTCCCGATGGTGGCGGCCGGAGCGAGCAACGATGACATCATGGTTCACCCCTCGCAGCGCGGCGGCGCGCGATGACGCCCCCCGAGCCCTTCGCGGCGGAGATCGTCCACACGCCGGTGCGTCACCACATCTTGTCGGTGCTGGTGGAGAACAAGGCCGGCGTGCTGGCACGCATTGCGGGGCTGTTCGCGCGCCGTGGCTTCAACATCTACTCGCTGGCGGTGGCGCCGGCCGAGAGTGACGCTCGCTTCTCGCGGGTGACCATCGTCGTAGACGCCGAGTCGGCCCCGCTGGAGCAGATCGTGGGCCAGCTGGACAAGTTGGTGAACGTGGTGGCGATCAGCGACCTGGCGCCGCGCGACGCGCTGGAGCGCGAACTGCTGCTGGCGTCGGTGCCGGTGCTCGACAGTGACACCCGCGCTCGGCTGCTCGACACCATCGCGAACGCCGGCGCCGCCATCGTCGACGTGGACGCCAGCGCAGTGACGGTCATGCTGACCGGCACGCCCAGCGCCTGCGATGACCTCGAGCGAAGCCTCGAGTCGTTCCCCGGCGTGGAGTTGCACCGGACTGGTCGCGTGGCCCTCCCTAGACTTGGGCGAACGGCCACGGCCTAGGAGAGAAGAGGAACGATTCCGATGACCACGATGTACTACGAGAAGGACGCCGATCCCGAGGTTCTCCGGGGCCGCAAGATCGCGGTGCTGGGCTACGGCTCCCAGGGCCACGCCCACGCCCTGAACCTTCACGACAGCGGCTTCGACGTACGCGTCGGGCTGCGTCCCGAGTCGTCCTCGGTGCTGAAGGCGGAGGAGGCCGGCCTGCGGGTCCTGGGAATCGCGGACGCGACTGCCGAGGCTGACGTGATCATGGTGCTGCTGCCCGACACCGAGCAGCAGCGGATCTACGACCTGGAGATCGCGCCGCACCTGTCGGCGGGCAAGTGTCTGCTCTTCGCGCACGGCTTCAACATCCGCTTCAACCTGATCACGCCGCCGGCCGACGTCGACGTGGCGATGGTGGCGCCCAAGGGACCGGGTCACCTCGTGCGTCGCACCTACCTCGAGGGTGGGGGCGTGCCCGCACTGATCGCCGTGCACCAGGACGCCACCGGCCACGCCCACGCCCTGGCTCTGGCCTACGCGCACGGCATCGGCGCCACCCGGGCCGGCGTCCTGGAGACCACCTTCACCGAGGAGACCGAGACGGATCTGTTCGGCGAGCAGGCGGTGCTCTGCGGTGGCGTGAGCGCCCTGGTGACCGCGGGCTACGAGACGCTGGTCGAGGCCGGCTACCAGCCCGAGAGCGCCTACTTCGAGTGCCTGCACGAGTTGAAGCTCATCGTCGACCTGATGTACGAGGAGGGGATCACCGGCATGCGCTTCAGCGTCTCGGACACCGCCGAGTACGGTGACTTGACCCGCGGTCCGCGCATCATCACCTCCGCCGTGAAGGACGAGATGAAGAAGGTCCTCACCGAGATTCAGGACGGGACGTTCGCCGCGGAGTGGATCGAGGAGAACCGCATCGGCCGGCCCCGGTACCGCGAGTTGCGCGACGCCGGCAAGCGCCACCCGATCGAGGCGATCGGTACGCGGCTGCGCGCCATGATGCCCTTCGTGTCCGCCGGCAAGCAGAAGGTGAGCGAGGTCTCGGGGGGCGACACCGATTAGCTCCCGCTTCGGGCGGCTGCACCGCCTGGTCGCCGTGGCCGCCGCGGGGGTGGCGCTGTCGGGGTGCGGCGTCGCGGCGCCGCGCGCGGCCCCGCCACGGCGCGACCCGCGGACGCTCGCCGCGCTGGTGCGCGTGGCGCGCGCGTTCAACCGGGACTACCAGGAGAACCGCGACGGTCCGGTCTACGATCGCTGGGACCGCGCCAGCCGGGCGATCATCAGCCGACGCGCCTACGTGCGCCGCCACCGGGAGTGTCCGAGTGCGCCGGGACCGGCGGTCGTGGAGGGCGCTAGTTCGGCGGCTCACGGCTACTGGATCGTGCGCTACGAGATCGGCGGCGTGGCCCTGACGGACTACTGGCACTACCAGGACGGCCGGTGGGTCTTCAACCTCGCGCGTAGCAACCCGAGCGCCGTGGCCCTCTACCGGCTACCGTTCGCCGCGTACGCTCGCGCGGTGGGGTGCCACCCCTAGCGTCGCTCGGCGTCGCGCACCACACCGCGCAGGAGACCCGGGAAGACGACGCCGTGGAACGGCAGGACGGCGTACCAGTAGAGGCGGCCGCCGAGCCCCCGCGGGCGAAAGCGCGCCCGCTGGGTGACCCGCGTCCCCGTCTCGTCGGCGTCGACGCGCCACTCGAGCCAGGCGTCACCGGGCACGATCATCTCGGCGTGCAGGGTGAGGCGGTGGGGAGCCTCGAGTCGTTCGACCCGCCAGAAGTCCACGTGGTCGCCGACGCGCAGGTCGCGCGGATCGCGTCGACCACGGCGCAGGCCCGGGCCGCCCCACAGGCGGTCCACCAGTCCGCGCACGCGCCACAACACCTCGCCGCGGTACCAGCCTCGCTCGCCCCCGAGCTCGCAGAGCACGGTGAAGACCGCGGCGGGCGTGGCGCGCGTGCGCAGGCGTCGCACGTCGGTCAGCTCCGTGCCACCCGCCCACGACGGATCCGTGGCGTCGGCGCGGAAGGGGGCGAGGTCGGCGTCGCTGAAGGTGGTGGTCACCGTGCGCCGGGCGGTAGCCGCGAGGGCGAGGCGCACGGCGTCGCGCAGGTGGTGGCGTGGAGGGCCGAGCAGCTCCTCGGCGCGCCGGTCGCGAACGACTACCTCGTTCACCAGGCTGTCGACCAGGGGTCGCGCCAGGGCCGCGGGGACCGGCGTCACCAGGCCGACCCAGTGGCTCGAGAGCCGAGGCGAGAGGACCGGGACCGGTAGCAGGATCCGGCGTCGCAGTCCGGCCTCGTCGGCGTAGATCGCCATCATCTCGGCGTAGGAGACGACGTCGGGTCCGCCGATCTCGATCACCCCGCGTACGTCGTCGGGCGCGAGGGCCGCGGTCACCAGGTAGGAGAGCACGTCGGCGATCGCGATCGGCTGGCAGCGGGTGGCGACCCAGCGCGGCGTCACCATGATCGGCAGCACCTCGACCAGGTAGCGCAGCATCTCGAAGCTGGCCGAACCCGATCCGATGATCACCGCCGCCCGGAGCTCGATGACCGGAACCGGCCCGCGGGCGAGCGTCGCGCCCACGGCGTGTCGGCTGGTGAGGTGCGCGCTCAGGCCGTCACTGTCGTCGCCCAGTCCCCCGAGGTAGACGATGCGCCGTACGCCCGCGGCCTCGGCGGCGCGGCGGAAGTTCTCGGCGTCGCGGGTCTCCTGGGCCACCCAGTCGGGACCGTCGCCGATGCCGTGCACCAGGTAGTAGGCGACGTCGACGTCGGCCAGGGCCGCGTCCAGGGGTCCCCCGACTGAGCCGCTCACCACCTCGACGCGGTCGACCCAGGACGCCCGGGTCAACTTGGCGGGCGTGCGCACGAGGCAGCGCACCGTGACGCCCTCCTCCAGCAGGCGCGGCACGAGGCGCCCCCCGACGTAGCCCGAGGCCCCGGTGACCAGCGCCCTCGTCGGAGCGCCGACCCCGCGGGTGTCGGGTGAGCTCAGAGCGCGCCCACCACGTAGTTGACGCAGGCGCACAGCGCGGCCACGTCCTCGGGGTCGACACTGGGGAACATCGCGATGCGCAGCTGGTTGCGGCCGAGCTTGCGGTAGGGCTCGGTGTCGACGATGCCGTTGGCCCGTAGGACCTTCGCCACGACCGCGGCGTCGACGTCGTCGTGGAAGTCGATGGTTCCCACGACGTTGGAGCGCTGCGCCGGGTTGGCGACGTAGGGCGTCGCGAAGTCCGACGCCTCGGCCCACGTGTAGAGGGTCTGGGCCGACTGTGCCGAGCGCCCCGCGGAGAAGGCCAGCCCGCCGTTCTCGTTCATCCACGCGATCTGCGACGCGAGCAGGTGGATGGTGGCCAGAGCCGGCGTGTTGTAGGTCTGGTTGAGCCGGGAGTTGTCCAGGGCGATCTTCAGGTCGAGGAACGCAGGGGTCCACCGACCCGATCCCGCCAGCGTCTCAATGCGCTCGATCGCGGCCGGCGAGCACAGGGCCAGCCACAGGCCGCCCTCGGAGGCGAAGGACTTCTGGGGTGAGAAGTAGTAGCAGTCGAACGCGGCGGGGTCGACCATCAAGCCACCGGCCCCCGACGTGGCGTCGACCGCGACCAGACCCGTCGCACCGGCGGGCCGCTCGATCGGCATCATCACACCGGTCGAGGTCTCGTTGTGGGTGAGCGCGTAGAGGTCGATCGAGCCGTCGGCGTGGGCGTCGGGGTGCGTGCCCGTCTCGCTCGTGATCACCTCGGGGGAGTCGAGGTGCGGTGCGGCCGCGGCCGCGGCGGCGAACTTCGAGGAGAACTCTCCGAAGCTCAGGTGCTGGCTGCGTCGCTCGATGAGCTGGAAGGTCGCGGCGTCCCAAAAGCACGTGGTGCCACCGTTGCCGAGCAGGACCTCGTACCCGTCGGGGAGGTTGAACAGCGTGCGCAGTCCGTCGCGCACCTCGCCCACTTTGGATCGCACGGTCGACTGGCGGTGCGACGTGCCCAGGTACGTCGGCGCGTCGGCAACGAGGGCGCGTATCTGCTCGTCGCGTATCTTCGAGGGACCCGAGCCGAATCGGCCGTCGCGGGGACGCAGGTGGTCGGGGATCTGGATGTCGTCGGGGGAACTCATAGACTTGCAGTCTACGGACCTGAAACGGAGACACTGATGGGACCTAGGGTGAGCGACCTCCTGAGCGGGCTGGCTCCCAGTGCGACACTGGCGGTGGACGCCGCCGCCAAGGCGCTGAAGGCCGCGGGGGAGCCCGTGATCGGCTACGGCGCCGGCGAGCCCGACTTCCCGACGCCCGAGCACATCGTCGAGGCTGCCGCGCGGGCCTGCTACGACCCGGTGAACTACAAGTACACCCCCACGGCCGGGCTCAACGAGCTGCGCGAGGCCGTGGCGGACAAGACGCGCCGCGACTCGGGCCTGGTCATCGCCCCGTCGCAGGTCCTCGTGACCAACGGCGGCAAGCACGCCGTGGCCACGGCGTTCATGACACTGGTCAACCCCGGTGACGAGGTGCTGATCCCCGCCCCGTACTGGACGACGTACCCGGAGGCGGTCTACCTGGCCGGTGGGAAGCCGGTGGCCGTGGCAACCCGCGAGGATCAGGGGTTTCGCGTCACGGTCGAGGAGCTCGAGGCCGCGCGCACGCCGCGCACGCGTCTGCTCGTCTTCGTCTCGCCCTCCAACCCGTCGGGGGCGGTGGTCGCCCCTCCGGACGTGGCCGCGATCGGACGCTGGGCGGCCGAGCACGACATCTGGGTGCTGTGCGACGAGATCTACGAGCACCTCGTGTACGGTGACGCCGAACACGTGTCGATGCCGGTCGTGACGCCCGAGCTCGGCGATCACTGGCTGGTGGTCAACGGCGTGGCCAAGACCTACGCGATGACCGGTTGGCGCGTTGGCTGGATGATCGGCGCTCCCGACGTCATCGGCGCCGCCGTGAACTACCAGAGCCAGACGACGTCCAACATCTCCAACATCTCCCAGCGCGCCGCGGTGGCGGCGCTCAACGGCGGCCTGGAGGCCGTGGCGTCGATGCGCGAGGCCTTCGACCGGCGCCGCCGAGCGATGACCACGATGCTCAACGCCATCGACGGCGTGCACTGCGCCGAGCCGGAGGGGGCGTTCTACTGCTACCCGAACGTCACCGGTTTGCTGGGACGCCCGCTTGGCGGACGCGTGGCCACGACGTCGGCGCAGCTGGCGACGAACCTGCTCGAGACGATCAAGATCGCCGTGGTACCCGGCGAGGCGTTCGGCACCCCGGGCTACTTTCGCCTCAGCTACGCGCTCGGCGATCACGACCTGGTCGAGGGCCTGACGCGCCTGGCCGATCTCGTCGCGGCCGGGTGAGGAGCGTTCCCTCTAGCCTGAGGGGATCAAATGAAAGGGAGATCAGTGTCGAGAGTTCTGGTGACCGAGGAGATAGCCGAGTCCGGACTGGCCCAGCTGCGCGAGGCGGGACACGAGGTTGACGTTCGTCTGGGGCTCTCGCCCGAGGAGTTGCTCGGCGCGGTGCGCGGCGCGCACGCGCTGATCATCCGCTCGGCCACCCAGGTCGACGCGGCGACGCTGGAGGCCGGTACCGACCTCGTGGTGGTCGGTCGCGCCGGCATTGGCCTGGACAACGTGGACGTGACGCGGGCGACCGAACTCGGGATCATGGTCGTCAACGCCCCGCAGTCGAACATCGTCTCGGCGGCCGAGCACACGATTGCGTTGCTGCTCGCTCAGGCGCGCAATATCCCGCAGGCCAACGCGGCGCTGCGCGCCGGCAAGTGGGAGCGCTCGAAGTGGGGCGGAGCGGAGATCTACGCCAAGACCCTCGGCATCATCGGGCTGGGCAAGATCGGCGCCCTGGTCGCCCAGCGGGCGTTGGCCTTCGGGATGAACCTGATCGCCTACGATCCCTACGTCACCGAGGAGCGCGCTCGTCGCATGGGGGTGACGCTCACCGACCTGGACACGCTGCTCGCGCAGAGCGACTTCATCACGATCCACCTGCCCAAGACCAAGGAGACCCTCAACCTCCTGAGCGCGGAGCGACTCGCTCAGACCAAGGTGGGCGTGCGGATCATCAACGCGTCGCGGGGTGGACTGATCGATGAGGACGCGCTGGCCGACGCGATCAACCGCGGTCACGTGCAGGGAGCCGCGCTGGACGTCTTTGCGGTCGAGCCGGCGACCGGCTCGGCGCTGGTGGCGTTGCCCTCGGTGGTGGCGGTGCCGCACCTCGGGGCGTCGACGACCGAGGCGCAGGACAAGGCTGGCGTCACCATCGCGGAGCAGGTGCAGCTGGCGCTCGAGGGGGACTTTGTCCCCTTCGCCGTCAACGTCGCGGCCGGCGAGGTGTCGAACGTGGTCCGACCGTTCATGGGGGTGGCCGAGATCCTAGGGCGCTTCATCGGTGGTCTGCTCGACGGACAGCCAGCGGACCTCGAGGTGATCTACCAGGGAGAGCTGGCGGGCGCGGGGACCAAGATCCTGACGCTCTGCGCGCTGAAGGGTCTGCTGAGCTCGACCGGTCACGACGGGGTGTCCTTCGTCAACGCTCCCCAACTGGCCACAGAGCACGGCCTGACCTGGGGCGAGGCCTCGACGGTGGAGTCACCGGAGTACGTGAACCTCATTACCGTGCGCTCGGGGGATCACGCGGTGTCCGGCACGCTGATGACGATCGGCACTCGGGTGGAGACCCGCATCGTCTCGGTCGACGGCCACAGTGTGGAGATCCCGCCCACGACGTCGATGCTGGTCGTGCGCAACGACGACCGGCCCGGAATGATCGGTGTGGTCGGCGTCGCTCTCGGTGAGGCGGGGGTCTCGATCGCGTCCATGGCCGTGGGACCCGATCCCCGACTGGGCACGGCTCTGATGGTTCTCTCGACGACCTCGCCGACGCCCGCGTCCGTGATCGACCGACTGCGTGACACCGACGGCATTGCCGACATCCACTTGATCACCCTGCGCTGACCACACGGCGCTGACCACACGGCGCTGACCACACGGCGCTGACCACACGGCGCGTCGCGGTCTTCGAGGGACGTCGCTGGACTCGGGTGCTACGCCGTCTGCAGGGTGATGAGGTCGAGCCGCTCCATGACGTCCGGGGTGAGCAGCGCCATGGCGTCGAGAGCTGTCATGTTCTCGTGAACCTGAGCTGCGCTCGACGCGCCGGTGATGACCGTGGACACGTGGGGGTTCTTGGCGCACCACGCCAACGAGAGTTGGGTGAGGGTGATGCCCAACTCGTCAGCGATGACCTTGAACTGGGCGACCTTGTTGTTGCGCCCTTCGTCGGTGAGCATCTCGCGCAGCCACTCGTATCCCGGCAGCGTGGCCCGTGAGCCTTCGGGCACCCCGTGGAGGTACTTCCCGGTCAGCAGGCCCGAGGCCAGCGGCGACCAGATGGTCGTGCCCAGACCGATGTCCTCGTAGAGTCGGCGGTACTCCTGCTCGACGCGCGTGCGCCAAAGCAGGTTGTACTGGGGCTGTTCCATCACCGGCTTGTGGAGGTGGTGGCGCTCGGCGATGTCGTAGGCGGCACGAATCTCGTCCGCGCTCCACTCCGAGGTGCCCCAGTAGAGAGCCTTACCGGCGCTCACCATGTCACTCATCGCCCAGACCGTCTCCTCGATCGGCGTGTGCGGGTCGGGTCGGTGGCAGAAGACGAGGTCGACGAAGTCGAGACCGAAGCGCTCCAGCGAGCCGTCGATCGCCTGGGCCAGGTACTTTCGGTTCAGTGTGTTCTTCATGTTGACCTGGTCGTGCAGGCCCCAGAACAGTTTGGTGGACACCACGTACTCGTGGCGGGCCCATCCGAGATCGCGCAGGGCCGCTCCCATGACACGCTCCGACTCGCCACCGGCGTAGGCCTCGGCGTTGTCGAAGAAGTTCACCCCGGCGTCCTTGGCGGCACTCATGCACTCGGCGGCGAGCGCGGCGTTGGCGATCTGGTCTTCGTTGGCGAAGGTCACCCAACTGCCTAGAGAGAGGACGCTGACCCGCAGGCCCGAGCGTCCGAGGTGCCGATACTCCATCGTGGTCATGATGCCATCCTTGGTTGTCGATCTGGTGGTGAGAGGTGGTCGCGCCGCGGCTCGCGGCGACTCGGGGCTAGGCGGCCGAGTTCTCCGGCACGTCGGGCCACTGGTCGAACGAGATGGTCTCGTCATCGCGCGAACGACGCGCCATGGTCACGAGTCCGGCGACCGCCGCCCCCACGAGCAGGATGATCATCAACTTGAACAGGGTTTTGAAGAGGCTCACGTTGACCAACCTTAGCGGCTGGCCCCACTGGACATTCCAGGAGAAGGCGATAGAATGGTCGTGTGACTACTGGAATCTACGACGGGCTGCTGCTGGAATAGGGCGGGTCGTCGTGACGCCGCCGCCCCCGCGTACGCGGGGGTTTTTTGTTTAGGGGTCACGCGGAGAGGGGAAGGACATGCGGAGCAGTTCACAGGCGCCGAGTCCAATGGCGTACGCGAAGTATCGCGCGACGGTGCCGGTGGATCTCACCGACCGCACGTGGCCCGATCGGCGACTGTCTCGCGCGCCGCGGTGGTGCAGCGTCGACCTGCGTGACGGCAACCAGGCACTGATCGACCCGATGGATCCGCAGCGCAAGGCGGCCCTGTTCGACCAGTTGGTGGTCATGGGGTTCAAGGAGATCGAGGTGGGCTTTCCGTCCGCCTCCCAACCCGACTACGACTTCGTTCGCTACCTGATCGACAACCACCTGATTCCCGACGACGTCACGATCCAGGTGCTGGTGCAGTGCCGTGAGGACCTGATCCGGCGCACGTACGAGGCGCTACGCGGTGCGTCGAAGGTCATCGTGCACTTCTACAACTCGACGTCCACCCTGCAGCGACGTGTCGTCTTCGGCCTGGAGCGCGAAGGGATCATCGCGATCGCTCGCGACGCCGCCCGCCTCTGTCGGTCGTTGGAGTCGGCCTCGCCGTCGACGCAGTTCTTCTACGAGTACTCGCCGGAGAGTTTCACCGGCACCGAACTCGACTTCGCGCTCGAGATCTGCGAGGCCGTCGCCGAGGTGATCGAGCCGACGCCTGAGTGGCCGCTCATCGTGAATCTGCCCGCGACGGTCGAGATGTTCACCCCGAACCTCTACGCCGACGCCATCGAGTGGTTCTCACGTCACTTGAGCCATCGCGACGCCATCGTGGTGTCGTTGCACCCCCACAACGACCGGGGAACGGCCGTCGCTGCCGCGGAGCTGGGCGTGCTGGCCGGGGCCGACCGCGTCGAGGGGACTCTCTTCGGCAACGGGGAGCGCACCGGCAACGTGGACGTCGTCACTCTCGCGCTCAACCTGCTCTCCCAGGGTGTGGACCCCGAACTGGACCTGCGCGACATCGATCGCGTGCGCCACGTGGCGGAGTACGCGACGCGTCTACCCATCCACCCGCGTCACCCCTACGCCGGTGAGTTGGTGTACACGGCATTCTCCGGCTCGCACCAGGACGCGATCAAGAAGGGAATGACCGCGATCGGCGAGGAGTACGAGTTCTGGGAGGTGCCGTACCTGCCGATCGACCCCAAGCACACGGGGCGGACCTACGAGGCGATCATCCGGGTCAACTCTCAGTCGGGCAAGGGCGGCGTGGCCTACCTGCTCAGCACCGAGCACGGACTCGACCTGCCGCGGGCGCTGCAGGTGGAGTTCGCCCAGCAGGTGCAGTCGCTCACCGAGCAGTCGGGTACCGAGATCTCGCCCGCCGAGCTGTGGGACGTGTTCGCCACGACCTACCTGCCCGAGAGCCCGGCGCTACGGTTGCTCTCCAGCGAGGTGGTGACCGATCAGCACACGACGCGAATCTTCGCCCAGCTGGTCGTCGACGGGCACCACGTCACGGTCAAGGGCGAGGGCAACGGTCCGATCGACGCTCTCATGGCGGGACTGCGCGACGAGGTGGGCGTACGCTTTACCGTCCGTGACTACCACGAGCACGCGCTGACGGCTGGCTCGGAGGCCTCGGCTGTTGCCTACGTGGAGGCCGAGGGCGACGACGGCGCGCGCTGGTGGGGGGTCGGCATGAGTTCGTCGATTCTCGACGCGTCGCTCGAGGCGGTGGTCTCCGCGGCGAACCGACGGCGGTAGCGCCGACCATAGTCTGGAGAGGTGAGCTTCGCTCTGGTGAGTCTGTGGCTGGGGTGGATCGCGGCGGCGGCCGGAGTGGTGAGCGCCATCGTGCAGTATCGGCGCGTCCTGCTACGCGGCGTGGAGGGCGTCTCGCTCGGAACCTGGCTGATTTTCGCCTACATGGGCGTCTTTTGGATCGTGTATGGCGTCGACGTGCGCTCGTGGGTTCTGGTGGTGGGCAGTGCGCTCCTGCTGCCGCTGCAGCTGGGGATCGTGGCGCGGCTCGCCCCCGGGCGACACGCGGGAGTGCTGTGGCGCGCCGCGTTGTTCGTGGCGGCCTTCGGGGTCGCGCCGGCCCTGGCCTGGGGATGGGTCGCCGGCGTGTACGGGATGGGCGCGGCCATGGTCGTGACGCGCGTGCCCCAGCTGTGGGATCTCGTGCGCACGCCCGGGTCGACGGGCGTGTCGGCTGGATCGTGGCTGGTCAGCGCGTCTGGCTCGGCTCTGTGGGTCGCCTACTACGTGGGTGCGCACCTGTGGGCCGCGCTGGTTGGCAGTGCGCTGTCGGCGGCCGCGAGCACCGCGATCGCGGCGTTGGCCGGCTGGCGACACCGCCGAGCGCGCGCCGAGGACGTGCGCGAGGACGTGCTGGTCGCCTGATCAGCCCCGCGCCATCAACCCTGCAGTGAGAAGTCGGGCTGGTGCTTCATGATCTCGCGGCGTGCGATGGTCATCTTGTGCACTTCGTCGGGACCGTCGGCGATGCGCAGCGTGCGCTGGTGGGCGTACATCTGGGCGAGCGGGTAGAACTGCGTGACCCCCGCCGCGCCGTGGACCTGGATGGCGCGATCGATGACCCGCAGCGCCATGTTGGGGACCGCGACCTTGATCCCCGCGATGGCCGTGGCCGCCGCACGGTTGCCCACGGTGTCCATGAGGTGGGCGGTGTGCAGGACGTACTCGCGCGCCATGTCGATCTCGATTCGCGACTCGGCGATCCAGTCCTGGATCACCCCCTTGCGCGCGAGGCTGGAGCCGAACGTGGACCGCTCGAGCGAGCGCGTGACCATGAGTTCCAGGGCCCGCTCGGCGACGCCGATCGACCGCATGCAGTGGTGGATGCGACCCGGCCCGAGACGGGCCTGGGCGATCGCGAAGCCGCCGCCCTCCTCCCCGAGCAGGTTGTCGACGGGCACCCGTACGTCGCGGTAGATGATCTCGGGGTGGCCACCGCGCTCGGCGTAGCCGAAGACGTGGGGGTCCATGCCGAGCTCGACGCCCGGGGTGTCGCGGGGCACGACGACCATCGACTGCTGGAGGTGGCGCGACGCGGCGGGATTGGTCTTGCCCATGACGATGAGCACGCGGCAGCGTTGTGCGCGCGCGCCCGAGGAGAACCACTTGCGCCCGTTGAGGACGTACTCGTCGCCGTCGCGCTCGATCGTCAGCCCGATGTTGGTGGCGTCGGACGAGGCGACGTCGGGCTCGGTCATCGAGAACGCGCTGCGGATCTCGCCGGCCAGCAGGGGTTCCAGCCACTGCGCCTTGACTCGCTCGGACCCGTAGAGGCTCAGGATCTCCATGTTGCCGGTGTCGGGGGCGTTGCAGTTGAGCACCTCGGGGGCGAAGCCGACCCGGCCGAGCAGTTCGGAGACCGGGGCGTAGTCCAGGTTCGAGAGTGGGGTGCCGGGGCTGTCGGCCCGCAGGTGGGGCAGGAAGAGGTTCCAGAGCCCCCGTTCCAGCGCCGCCGACTTCAACTTGTCGAGGATGGGGGGGTAGCCGTCGGCACCCACGTCCTCCAGCTGGGCGTAGTAGGTCTCCTCCGCCGGGTAGATGACGTGCTCCATGAATCGTCGCACGGCGTCGTGGATCTCGACTCCCCGGTCACTGAACTGGTAGGGCATGGCACTCCTCGTGGTGGCCTCGCGTCTCACGATACGCCTCTCCCCGCACGCTCGCGCCGCCGTCGGGCGTGGCGCGCCGACGCGCGTAGCGCGACCACGCGTTCGCGGCTGCGCTCGGCCTCCTCGGGATTGGGCTCGAAGAGGTCGTCGCTCACCGAACGGGCGATCTCGCGCGCGTCGCCTCCGATCAGGGCGGCCGCAGCCAGTCGCGTGACGCCGCGCACCTGAGCCAGCAGCGGCGCGTGCACGCGCCGCACGCGCCGCTCGAGGGTGTCGGCGTAGATCTGGCACCACAGGTCACTCTGCGCCCCGCCGCCCAGCAGGCGCACGTCGTCCAGGCGCCGGCCGGCGAAGCGCTCGACGTGGGAGAAGAGCCACGCGCTGTTCGTCGCGACGCCTTCCAGGACGGCCCGGATCAGGTCGGCCGAGGTGCAGGACGTGGTCAGGTGGGCGAACCCCCCGCGTAGGCCCTTGTCGTCGACCGGCGAGCGCTCGCCGGCCAGCCACGGCGTGAAGCGCACGCCGTGGGCGCCGCTGGGCGAGCGGGCGGCGAGCTCGGTGAGGTCCGCGAGACTCGACGGCGTAGGCCCTCCCGCGGCCGCCTGGAACCACTCGAGGGCGCGCGCGCCGGTCTCCTGGTTGTCGGCGACGAGGTAGGAGTCGTTGCTGAGGCCGGGTACCGCGGCGATGGCGTGGAGCACGTCGGTCTTCTTGGTGGGCACGGGGCAGCTGATCCACGAGGTCGTGGACAGTGCGAGGTGCGTCTCGTAGTCGCGTGTCGCCCCGGTGCCCAGAGCGGCGGCGTGCAGGTCGGGTACGCCGGTCACGACGAGGGCGTCGGCGGTCAGCCCGCAGGCTCGTGCGGCCTCGGGGCAGACGGTGCCCACGACGTCGCCCAGGCGCAGCAGTGGCGGCAGGCGCGCGGCGTCGAGGCCCACGCTGGCCACCAGCCCCTCGTCGTAGGCGAGGCGCGTGAGGTGGCGGTTGTCGGTGAGCCACGACGCCAGGCGCGACGCGTGCGTCGCGCTGGCGGTGGCGCTGAAGCGCATGGTCAGGTAGTCCACGGGTTCCATGAACCAGCGCGTCGCCGCCGTGATCGCGGGTCGCTCGTGGCGTAGGAAGAGCATCTGACCGATCGGGTCCGCCCCCGAGGTCGCCGGCGCGCCGCCGCTACGGCGCACGAATCGCACGATCGCGCGGGGGTCGTAGCCGAGCAGTGCACCGCCTACCGCGCGGCGGCTGTAGGGCCCCCCACGCGTGTCGAGCCAGGTGAGGCACGGACCCGTGGGCGTGCCGCGGGCGTCCACGGGCACGGTCGAGGCGTACTGCCCGGTCACCGCGACCGCTCGGACGCGTCCGCGCGTCACGGCGTGGCGTTCGACCAGGCGTCGCGACGACGCGCTGATGAGTCGCCACCACTCGTTGGCGTCCTGCTCCGCGGCGCCGCGGTCGTCGAGCAGGGTGCGCAGGGGGTGGGTCTCGTGACCGAGCACGGCCCCCTCGAGCGTGACGAGGGCGACCTTGAGCCCACTGGTGCCCAGGTCCACCCCCAGGCAGAGCTCGTCGCTCATGGTGCGGGTAGGGCCGTCTGGTGGTCCATGAGATCGGCCATGAAGAAGCGCACCACGTCGTCGACGTCCTCGCTCGGCCCCTCCGGGGCACCGCCGTAGATCGCGCCACTGCGGGCGGGCTCGTCACGATGGTGCTGTGCGTACTCCACCGCGTCGGCGAGGTCGCGCCGCCAGCGCTCGAGGACGCCGGGCTGGGTCTGGGGTCGGGTCACGGCGAGGTGCAGGGCGTTGGGATACTGCTGGCCGTTGAGCCGCCAGCCGCGCGTGGCCAGGAAGTCCTGGACGTGGTAGACGTCGAACTCGTCGGACGTGAAGGAGAAGAGGAACGTCGGCCGCCCCATCACGCGAAGTGACGGGTGCTCGTCGAGCGCGGCGCGCATCGACGCCGCGGTGGCGAAGATGTCGGCGGCGTAGCGCCGGTAGCCGTCACGGCCGAGGTGCACCATGGCCGCCCAGGTGGCCGCGAGCAGCCCCCCCGAGCGCGATCCGTCCATGCCCGGCGAGCAGTACTTCCCGCCCGACCAGTCACTCTGGTAGAAGTACTGGGCGTTGCGCAGCGCGCGGTCCGCGAAGCAGACCACGCTCGTCCCCTTGAGGGCGTAGCCGTACTTGTGGGTGTCGGCCGAGATCGAGGTGACGCCGGGCACGCTCAGGTCGAAGGGCGCGATGTCGTAGCCGAGCTCGCGACCGAAGGGCAGGATGAAGCCGCCCAGGCAGGCGTCGACGTGCAGGCCGATGCCGTGGCGCAGCGCGAGGGCTCCGAGCTCGCCGATCGGGTCGATCGTGCCGTAGCCGTAGTTGGTGGCTGATCCGATCAGCGCGACGGTGTCGGCGTCGATGTGCTCGGCGACCCAGTCGAGGTCCACCTGGGTGGTGATCGGATCGACCGGCGCGACGCGCATGGCGACGCCGAAGAGGTGCCCGGCCTTGGCGAAGGCCGGGTGGGCCGTCTCGGGCCTGATCATGACGGGGTGGGCGACGTCGGGGTTCGCCTCGCGATAGGCGAGCACCGCGTGGGCGATCGAGGCCGATCCGCCCGACGTCACGAGCCCGACGGGCGTCGTGTCGTGACGCTCCCCGGCGCCCAGGAGGTCGAGCGTCATCGCGATGATCTCCGCCTCGAACTTGGTGGCACTCGGGCACATGTCGCGCTGCAGGGCGTTCACGTGGGAGAAGTACGAGAACGCCTCGTTCAAGAAGTCGTAGTGATCGTGATCGCCGCAGTACATCGTTCCCGAGCACTGCCCGGACTCCCAGATCGGGTCCTCGGCGCGGGCCATCGTCGTCAGTGCCTCGCGGATGGTCGCCCGGTCGAGGCCGGACTCGGGCAACCGACGGTGGACGGCTAGGCGGTCGGCGTAGGGAAAGTCGCTCATGGCACCTCGCTCTCGTGTCACGACAGTACGACACGGCGCGCGGCGCCGCCAGGGTCAGGGGGCGAAGCGGGTGGGCACGCGCGGCGTCCAGTGCGTGGACTCGAAGCGGGCGATCTCGTCGTCGTGACGAAGGGTCAGGCCGATGGTGTCCCACCCGTGGAGCAGGCGCTCGCGGGTCAGCGCGTTGAGCGTGAAGGGGTGCTGCCATGTGGCGTCGGGCACCTCGACCAGCAGTCGCTCGACGTCGACGACGACCAGCCTCGAGGGATCCGCCTTCACGAGTCGGGTCAGCTCCTCGAGTGCGTCGGCGGGCAGGGTCACGGTCACGAGGCCCTGGGACGCCGCGTTGTTGGCGAAGATGTCGCCGAAGGAGGACGCCACGACGGCGGTGAAGCCGTAGTCCATCAGCGCCCAGACGGCGTGCTCGCGCGAGGACCCCGTGCCGAAGCGCGCCTGGGCGACCAGGATCGTGGCCCCGGCGTAGGCGGGCTGGTTGAGGACGAAGTCGGGGTCGTCGCGCCACTCACTGAACAGGCCTCGCCCGAAGCCGGTGCGCTCCACTCGCTTGAGCCACTCCGAGGGGATGATCTGGTCGGTGTCCACGTCGGAGCGCTCCAGGGGGACGGCTCGACCCTCGACCACGCGCACGGGGTTCACGCGTCCACCTCGGTGGGCGAGGCGAAGCGGCCCATCAGAGCCGTCGCGGCGGCGACGGCCGGCGAGACGAGGTGGGTGCGCCCGCCGCGTCCCTGGCGACCCTCGAAGTTGCGGTTCGAGGTCGACGCGCTGCGTTGGCCGGGTCGTAACTGGTCCGGGTTCATCCCCAGGCACATCGAGCAGCCCGGCTCGCGCCACTCGAAGCCCGCGTCGAGGAAGACGCGGTCGAGGCCCTCGGACTCGGCGTGGCGCTTGACGGCGTGCGATCCCGGCACGACCAGGGCGCGGACTCCGTCGGCGACCCGGCGCCCGCGCACCACCTCAGCGGCCGCCCGGAGATCCTCTAGTCGGGAGTTGGTGCACGAGCCGATGAACACGACGTCCACCGTGACGGCACGCATCGGCGTGCCCGGCTCGAGGCCCATGTAGGCGAGGGCCCGCGCGGCGGCCTCGGCCTGGGCCGGGTCGGGCTCGTCCTGCGGCGAGGGGACCACGCCGTCGAGGGCGACGACCTGGGCCGGGTTCGTGCCCCAGGTCACCGAGGGGACCAGGTCCTCGGCGCGCAGGGTCACCTCGCGGTCGAAGGGCGCGTCGTCGTCGCTGACGTAGGTGCGCCAGCGAGCGGCGAGCCGGGCGAACTCGTCGGCGTCGACGATCACGTGCTCGCGCAGGTAGTCGATCGTCGTGTCGTCGACCCCGATCAGTCCGGCGCGGGCTCCGGCCTCGATGCTCATGTTGCAGATCGTCATGCGACCCTCCATCGAGAGGTCGCGGATGGCCTGGCCCCGGTACTCGATGACGTGGCCGGCACCGCCGCCCGTGCCCAGGCGCGCCACGATCGCGAGCACGATGTCCTTGGCGCTCACCCCGGGCGGCACAGTCCCGTCGATGGTCACCGCCATCGTGCGGGCGCGCTGGTGGGGCAGAGTCTGGGTCGCCAGGACGTGCTCCACCTCACTGGTGCCGATGCCGAACGCCAGAGCGCCGAACGCGCCGTGGGTGGAGGTGTGCGAGTCACCGCACACGATCGTCATGCCCGGTTGGGTGGCGCCGAGCTCGGGTCCGATCACGTGGACGATCCCCTGGTGCTCGTCGCCGCGCGGGAACAGGGTGATGCCGAACTCGCGACAGTTCTCGTCCAGGGCCTCGAGCTGACGGCGCGAGATCGGGTCGCTCACGGGGGTCGACGGCGGGTCGGTCGGGACGTTGTGGTCGGCGGTGGCCAGGGTGCGCTCGGGACGACGCACGCGTCGCGAGGCCAGCCGCAACCCGTCGAAGGCTTGGGGGCTCGTCACCTCGTGGATCAGGTGCAGATCGATGTAGAGCAGGGGCGCCTCGTCGGGCGGCGACGCCACCAGGTGCTCGTCGAAGAGCTTCTCGTACAGTGTGCGAGGCATCGTCAGCGCAGTCCCACGATCCTCACGCGCAGCGTGCCCGAGGGAGCCTCGTACTCGACCACGTCACCCACCGCTCGGTCGAGCAGCGCGGCTCCCAGCGGCGATGTGGGCGACGCCACGAGGACTCCGTCGGGCTTCTCCTCGATCGAGCCCACGAAGAACTCCTGGATGTCGTCCTCGGGATCGCCCTCGTAGACGACCTGCACGATCGAGGCGTGGTGCACGACACCAGTGTGCACGTCGCGCTCGACCAGCTCGTGGTTGCGCAGCACGTGGTCGATCTGTCGGATGCGCGACTCCATCTTTCCCTGCTCGTCCTTCGCGGCGTGGTAGTCGCCGTTCTCCGACAGGTCACCGAGCAGGCGTGCGGCCTCGATGGTGCGGGCAATCTCCGTGCGTCCCACGGTGGTGAGGTAGTCGTACTCCTCGCGCAGCTTCTCGAGGGTCTCTCTCGTGATGCGATGAATTTCCCCGGCCATGCCGCTACCCCGTGTACGAAGTGGTGAAGTTCTGAGTGTACAGTGCGGGCTCGTCGCCGTGCGCGTGCTTGGGCCGCCCGGCGCCGAGCAGACGGGACGGCAAGGAGGGCGAGTGCAGCACAACTATCGGGTGGCGGTCATCGGTGGGGACGGTATCGGGCCGGAGGTGACCGCAGCGGCCCTGGGGATCGCGCAGGCGGCGGGCGTCGCGCTGGACACCACCACCTTCGACCTGGGTGCGCAGCGCTACCTGCGTGACGGGACCGTGCTCGACGACACGACGTTGGAGGAGTTGCGCGGGTTCGACGCGATCCTGCTCGGGGCGATCGGCCCGGCGATCGGCGACACGCGCATCCCCGGCGGGGTGCTGGAGCGCGGACTGCTGCTGCGTCTGCGCTTCGCTCTGGACCTGTACGTGAACTACCGGCCGTTCCACGCGGTTCCCGGCTCGATCGCCCAGGGGAGCTCGTTCGCGATCGTGCGTGAGAACACCGAGGGGCCCTACGTCGGCGAGGGCGGCGTGCTGCGCCGCGCCACACCCCAGGAGGTCGCGACGCAGGGATCGGTGAACACGCGCTTCGGCGTCGAGCGCTGCGTGCGCTACGCCTTTGCTCGGGCCGCGGAGCTGACACGGCCGCGGCTGACCCTCGTCCACAAGACCAACGTCCTGACCTTCGCCGGGGACCTCTGGTCGCGGGTGACGACCGAAGTGGGCCAGGAGTACCCGGACGTCGAGGTGGACTACCAGCACGTCGACGCGGCCTGCATCTACCTGGTCGAGGATCCGCGGCGTTACGGGATCATCGTGACGGACAATCTCTTCGGCGACATCCTGTCCGATCTCGCGGGCGCCGTCACCGGCGGTATTGGCTACGCGGCCAGCGCCAACCTCAATCCCGCGCGCACCGGACCGTCCATGTTCGAGCCGGTGCACGGGGCGGCTCACGACATCGCCGGGACCGGGCGGGCGAACCCGCTGGCGGCGATCTCGTCGGTCGCGCTGCTGGTCGAGTTCCTCGGGGAACGCGACGCCGCCGCACGCATTGCGCGGGCCGTGCAAGACTTCGAGGGAGACGCCCCCACCATGGGGACGGCCGCGATCACTGAAGCCGTTCGAGAGAGGTTGTAATGCCCATCACCCCCACCAAGAAGATATGGATGGACGGCGTCCTGGTCGACTGGGACCAGGCTCGCCTGCACGTGCTGAGTCACGGGCTGCACTACGGCACGGGGGCCTTCGAGGGCATTCGCGCCTACAAGACACCCTCAGGCGTCGCCATCTTCCGGCTGCGCGAGCACATGGAGCGGCTGGTGCGCAGCTGTCGGATCCTGATGATGGAGATCCCTTACACCGTCGATCAGCTGTGTGACGCGGCCCTCGAGGTCGTGCGGGTCAACGAGCTGTACGACGGTTGCTACCTTCGTCCACTCGTCTACCTGGGCTACGGCGAGATGGGCGTCAACCCCATGGGGGCTCCCGTGAACGTCGCGATGGCCGCGTGGCCGTGGGGGGCGTACCTGGGTGACGAGGGTGTGGCGCACGGAGTGCGCATGAAGATCTCGTCGTGGCGCCGCCACGACCCCAACGCCATGCCGACTGCGGCCAAGGGGACGGGGATGTACGTCAACTCGGCGTTGGCCAAGGTCGAGGCGGTGAAGGCCGGCTACGACGAGGCGATCCTGCTGGGTCCGGACGGCCGGGTGTCCGAGTGCACCGGGGAGAACATCTTCGTGGTGCGCGACGGGGTCGTGCTCACCCCGCCGCCGTCCGAAGCCGGCGCGCTGGCCGGCATCACTCAGGCGACGGTGGTCCAGATCGCGCGTGACCTGGGCTACGAGGTGCGCTTCGAGTCGCTCGTGCGCACCGACCTCTACCTGGCTGATGAGGCCTTCCTGACCGGGACGGCGGCCGAGGTGGTGCCCATCGCCTCGGTCGACGACCGGGCGGTCGGCGTCGTTACGCCGGGTCCCGTGACGTCGGCCCTGCAGTCCACCTACCACCACGCCGTGCGAGGGGAGCTGCCCCGGTACGAGGAGTGGCTCGCGAGGGTGTGAGTACGCGGCGGTAAGGTCGACGTGTGACTCAGCCCACCTTTCAACCAGTGCCGATGGCGGGCGTGGTACGCCCGTCGATGACGACCCACACGCCCGAACTCGGTCGCCCGAAGAAGCCCGGCCTCCAACGCTCGCCCCATCGCGTCAACGCCCGAAACCTCGGGACTCCCGCGCCCGACGAGGGCTACGCGCTGACGTTGGCGCACCACGAGATCGCGCGGGTGAACTTCGCACACGATCACGATCGTCACGACGTCGAACTGGGGGTGGGACTGGTGGCGGCGAAGCGAGCGAGTCTGATCGGTCGTGGACCGACCCTCGGCGATGTGCGTGCGGCGATGGCCGTTCTCGGCCTTGACCGTGTCGAGGTCGTCGACGCGCGAGCGGCCGCGCCGTTCGCGGGACTGGCGCACAGCTACGTCGCGCAGCGCCGCTTCGTGGACGCCGTGGCGGACGACCGTTTGGTGGCCGAGACACCCGTTGCGGGTGCGACATCAAGGGAGGACGGGCGATGACCTACCAGTTGACCGACGAGCAGCGAGCGTTTCGCGACGTGCTGCGTAGTTTCGTCGACGAGCGCATCGCGCCGCTCGCCGCGCAGTACGACCGCGAGCAGGTGTTTCCTCAGCAGAGCTTCGAGGCGTGCGTGGAGATGGAGTTGCCCGCCCTGTGGGTCCCCACCGCCTACGGTGGCGCGGGGGCGGACATGGTGACTCAGGCCATCATGGCCGAAGAACTGGCCCGAGGGTGCGCCTCCACGTCGGTCACCATGCTGATCTCCAAGCTCGGCATGCTGCCCATCATGAACTTCGCCTCCGAGGAGATCCGCCAGGCCTACCTGCCGCGCATCGCCACGGGCGAGATCCAGGCCAGTTACTGCCTGTCCGAGGCGGACGCGGGCTCCGACGTGGCGTCGATGCGCACGCGAGCCGTGCGTGACGGCGACGAGTACGTGCTCAATGGGTCGAAGTACTGGATCACGAACGCGGGCGTCTCGCAGACCTACACGGTGTTCGCGAGCACCGACCCGTCCAAGCGCAGTCACGGAATCTCCTGCTTCCTGGTCGAGAAGGACTGGCCGGGTGTGTCGTTCCCCAAGCACGAGGACAAGTTGGGGCTGCGCGCCTCGCCCACCGGTGAGGTGGTGTTGCGCGACGTGCGCGTCCCCGTGAGTCACCGGATCGGCGCCGAGGGGGAGGGCTTCATGATTGCCATGCACACCCTGGATCGGTCACGCCCCACCATCGGAGCCCAGGCCGTCGGCATCGCGCAGGGGGCGATCGACTACGCCGGGAACTACATGCGGGGCCGTCAAGCATTCGGCGGGCCGATCAGCAACCTCCAGGGCCTGCGCTTCATGCTCGCCGACATGGCCATTCGCACCGAGGCGGCGCGCGCGCTCGTTTACCACGCGTGCGCGACCATCGACGCGGGCGATCCCGATCACAGCCTGAGCTACCTGGGTGCCGCCGCCAAGTCGTTCGCTTCGGATACCGCGATGAGTGTCACGGTGGACGCGGTGCAGTTGCTCGGCGGGTACGGGTTCACCAAGGACTTCCCGGTCGAGCGATTCATGCGCGACGCCAAGATCACCCAGATCTACGAGGGAACCAACCAGGTTCAACGCGTCGTCGTGGCCAAGCACCTGCTGAGGTAGGTCAAAACCCGAGAATAGCAGGCGATCCGGAGCCGAGTGCGACGGAGCCGTCGTCGGGCAAACGGCCCCGGACATGGCGGCCAGCGCCATTCGTGGTGCCATTCGTGGTGCCATTCGTGGTGACGGTCGCGATGCCAGCGCAGGAGGCGGCGCGTCACCGGTCGCCATACCGCCTTCATCCGGCCCATGCTGCTCACGGCGAAGGGTGCCGCTGGTGAGCCTCGCGACGCGGATGGGCCACGATGAAGTCACTGGTTTTGATTTGCTGACTTCGGCAGCGCGATGAGATGACATGGGTATTAATCCGATGTAGCGAGAATCCGTTCGATAGCTGAGGCACGGAGTCTCAAGCGCCCTGACGTACACATCGTGGTCGTTGATCCTTGACCTGCCGCCTCGGGCTTGAGGCGCTGGCCTCCCGAGCTCGATGGCGAAGTATTGAGTGGTCAGCCCCCTGTTCGAAAGGCACCTCGGAACGTCTGATTGCTGGCATTCTTCAACCCCATCGCGTTCCCGAGGAGCCGGTAGAAGGCGATGGAGGACATGGCCTCACGCACCGTTCCGAGACCCGTGACCGACTGGCAACCAGTTGGGTTCACGTCGATGGCTTCGCCGCCCATACCCTTTTCTCCTCGCACCGCAAAAACGAGGTGATACGAGACGGCGAACTCGACGTGGCACGCTTGGGCACCCTTCGGCGCGTCGGGCAGCGCACAGGCGGAGGCGGCAACTGCTCGAGCGGCCGCGGCATTTGTCACCGTCACCACGGCGGGGAATGTGAAGTGGAACTGGTTTCCCGGTGCGTGACGAGTGACTATCAAGCGGTCGACCCGTGGGATGACTTGGCAGAGGTAGGCAACTTGGTTCGACGGTGCGGTTGAGGTGGTCGTTGGAGTCCCCGACTGCGAACTGCCGCACGCTGCCAACCCCAGGCCGGTGACCAGCGACACCGGAACGACAGCACAGCGTCTGAACCACTTCATCGGATTCCCATTGTCATCACAAGTTTCTGCGTCTCTTGCTTACATGCTGTCCGGCCAGTGGCTGCATTTACGCGCACCTCGGGGGAACGCCTCCGATAACCCGAGTGCGACAGAAACTTGGGCATCATCTGTCGAGATGAAGGCCCGAATTGAGGGTCTTGAGGCATGAATGTGGGTTTCGCGACGGAGTAATCGGGCGCTTCTACTTGCAGGACATGGGTTTTAGTCGCGGATGGACGCCCCGGTGATTTGTACTCGTTTCGCGGGGACTTTCACGA
>JAJYNX010000008.1 GCA_021786095.1 Actinomycetes bacterium
ATTTCTTGGACCCCCCACGTTGTCATCGCCCGAAGCGACAACGCAACCACCAACGCTGCCTCAGCGCATCATCACGCTCGGTGGCGTTTCAGGAGGAGTTGCTGATCATCGAATACGTCGCTCAACAACTGGACGCTGTCGCAGTACTTCGTGTGGTACTACCTGCAGCACGGCAAGAACTTCCGGCCCCAGGATATCTACGTCGGGAACCTGCTGTCGGGGCTCGAGGCGATCGACGCGGGCGTGACGACGTCGGTGGACTGGTCGCACGGTCTGCAGACCATCGAGCACGCCGACGCTGCCGTCGACGCTTTCGAGGCGGTGAACGGCCGCTTCGTGCTGGCCTACGGCAACATCCAGCGCGGGCCGTGGGAGTGGACGGCCGAGCCGGGTTTCACTGACTTCTACCGCCGACGCTTCGACGGGAAGGGTGACCGGCTGGGCTTCCAGATCGCCTTCGACGTCACCGGTGACCCCGCGTTTCCGGAGAAGGCCGCCTTCGAGGTGGCGCGCGATCTCGGGGTACGTGTTACGACGCACGCCGGCGTGTGGGGCGCGACCGGAGACGACAGCATCCGCCTGATGCACGAGAACGACTGCATGGGGCCCGACACGATCTTCGTGCACGCCTCGTCGCTCTCGGACGACTCCTACCACCGCATCGCCGCGTGTGGCGGTCACGCGTCGGTGTCTACCGAGAGCGAACAGAGCGCCGGTCAGGGCTACCCGTCGACCTGGAAGCTGCGCCAGTTCGACATCCCGATCTCGCTCAGCCACGACACGACCGTGTGGTGGAGCGCCGACCTGTTCACCGCGATGCGCACGACGATCGGCGCGGACCGGGCGCGTCAGCACCTCGAGGCGCACGCGCACCAGGAGACGGTGACCAACCTGGACCTGCGCTGCGAGGAGGTGGTGCACTGGGCCACGCGCGGCGGGGCGGCCGCCCTCGGTGTCGAGGACCGGGTCGGGAGTCTGGAGAAGGGCAAGCGGGCCGACGTGGTGCTGTTGAAGAATGACGACTCGCCCGTGATGTTCCCGATCATCAACCCCTACGGCCACGTCGTGATGCAGGCTCAGCGTAACGAGGTGCACACCGTGCTGGTCGACGGCGACGTCGTCAAGCACGAGGGGCGCCTGGTGGGGGTCGACCTGGCCCGCGCTCGCGCGGCGGCCGAGGAGACGGTGTCGTACCTGGCGGACTCGCTGGGGGCCGAGGCGTGGGAGAGTGGCATGTGCCCGGAGGTTCCCGAGCGCCAGAAGCGCGAGAACCCGTACCAGTACACGAAGAAGTAGCCCGTTGCGCGCGATTCGCGTCGACGAGGGGCGAGGGGCCGGTCGCGTTGCGGCCGGCCCCTCGTGCGTGGTTGGACCTGAAATGTGTTCACTATCACTTGACACGTTTAGTGAACATCGCTAGTGTCACCGCGTCGACCGTAAGACGACCTCATCGGGGGGTGGCGGGCGGCACGGGTCGGTCGCGACACGCGATCGACCCGATTGAGGGGGGAATGCTCATGGTGAGATCCAGGATGCGTTGGCTGTCCACGGCGGCCGTCGGTCTGTTATGTCTGTCGACCGCGCTCGTCGGGGTGAGCGCGTCGGCGCAGGCGGCGACCAAGGCCAAGAAGAAGGTGTTCCACGTCGCGTACCTGTCCTACGCGGTGGCCAACAGTTACGACGCGCCGATGCTGGCGGCGGCCCAGGCGGTCGCGTCGGCGGACGGCGTGAAGGTGACGGTCTTTGACGCCAACAACAGCCCGGCGACGCAGGTCACCCAGTTGCAGGACATCATCAGCGCGGGCGGCTACCAGGGCGTGCTGCTCCAGCCGATCTACGGTCCGGCCGAGATCAAGTACGTGAAGCAGGTGATCGCGCACAGGATCAAGGTGGTCAACATCGACCAGATCCTGGGCACGAAGTACACGACCGACCAGATCCAGGTCAAGGGACTCGCGGGCAACGTCGTCTTCTTCCCGTCCAAGATCGGTACGCAGCTCGCCACCCTGGTGATCAAGGCGTGCGGCTCGACCAACCCGTGCAAGATCGGCCTCGTGCACAACTTCAAGGGCTACGAGCCCGACGTGGCGATCAGCGCGGCCCTCACGGCTCACCTGGCGCACCACCCCAACATCCAGATCGTGGACCAGGTCGACGGTCTGTACCAGGTCGGCGCGTCGACCACGCAGGTGCAGGACATGCTCCAGGCGAACCCGGGACTGAACTTCATCGTCGGCTCGGACCAGAACTGTGAGGGGGCTCAGATCGCCCTCGGCGCGAACCCCACGACCAAGCTCATCTGCTACGGCGCGAGCGCGGCCAGCGTGGGCGGGCTGAAGAGCGGCCTGTGGTACGCGGACGTCGCCCAGATGCCCGCCACTGAGGGACAGCTGGGCATGGAGATGCTCGTGCGCGCCATGCGCACCGGAAGGCCCCAGGGATCCAAGAACCCCGTGGCGGGACTGCCCAACGGTGGCGTGATCACCAAGGCCAACCTCAAGACCTTCACGCCCGAGTGGCCGGGCTGAGCCGCCCGGTCGTGATGGCCTGATCGACGACGCGACGTCCACGCACCATGCCAGGAGAGCACTCGACGGGCTCGACGCCGCGAGGCGCGACGACCCCCGGTGACGACCTCGTCGTCACCGGGGTGTCGAAGCGCTTCGGTGGGGTCCCGGCCCTGAGCGACGTCTCGGTGACGATCCGCGCGGGGACGATCCACGCCCTGATCGGAGAGAACGGCGCGGGCAAGTCGACGCTGGCCAAGATCATCGCCGGGGTGATCGGCCCCGACGAGGGGACGATCACCCTCGGGGGCCGGGCCCTGCACATGCGCTCGCCGCGCGAGGCCCTCGCTCACGGCATCGTCACCATCGCCCAGGAGCTGGCTATCGTGCCGAGCCTGACCGTGGCCGAGAACGTCTACCTCGGCGCCGAGGCCTCCGCCGGCGGATTCGTGCGCCGGCGCGAGTCGCGCCGGCGCTTTCGCGAGCTCGTCGAGCGGGTGGGCTTCGACCTGCGGCCCGACGCCGTCGCGCGCACCCTCTCCACCGCGGATCAGCAGAAGGTCGAGATCTTGCGCGCCCTGTCGCGCAACGCCTCTTTCGTCGTCATGGACGAGCCGTCGGCGGCGTTGTCGAGCCACGAGACCGACGCCCTGCACGAGATCATCCGCTCGCTGGCTCGTGCCGGCACGGCCGTGGTGCTCATCTCGCACTTCCTGTCCGAGGTTCTCGCACTCGCCGACACCATCACCACGCTGCGCGACGGCCGCCTCGTACGCACGATCGCGGCTACCGGCGCCACCGAGGAGTCCCTCATCGAGGGCATGCTCGGCCGATCCCTGTCGACGGCGTTCCCCACCAAGCACCCCTGCGCCACGGACGCGCCGGTGGTGCTCGAGGTGAGCCATCTGCGCGCACCGCGGGTCGACGACTGCTCCTTCGTTCTGCGCCGTGGCGAGATCCTGGGCATCGCCGGCCTGGTGGGCGCGGGCCGCTCGGAGCTCGCGCGCGCGATCATCCGCGACACGCGGCCGTCGTCGGGGACGGTGCGCCTCAACGGCGAGGAGCTGACGGGGCGTGGCCCGCGCGCCGCGATCCGTCGGGGCCTCGTCCTGATTCCCGAGTCACGCAAGGATCTAGGCCTGCTGATGGGACGCTCGGTGCGCGAGAACGTCTCGCTGTCGCGCCTGGACCTCGTGAGCCGATTCGGCTGGGTGAGCCGCGCGCGCGAGCGGCGCCTGGTCACGCAGTTCATGGACGTCACGACCGTGAAGGCGGCCAGCATGGCGCTGCCGGCCACGATGCTCTCCGGGGGCAACCAGCAGAAGCTGCTCTTCGCGCGCACCCTCATGTGCGCACCGTCGGTGCTGATCGCCGATGAGCCGACGCGCGGCGTGGACATCGGATCGAAGCGGGCCATCTACGACCTGCTCACCACGATGGCCGACGAGGGACTGGGGGTCATCGTCATCTCCTCGGAGCTCGAGGAGGTGCTGGGCCTCGCGCACCGGGTGCTGGTGATGCGCCACGGGCGCATCACCGCCGAGCTCTCGGGCGCGGACGTGAGAGAAGACGCGGTCCTGGCGGCCGCGTTCGCCGATAGCGGCGTCAGCTGAGGAGACGAGATGAGCAAGACCACCACCGACTCGAGCGAGCTCGCGACCCCGCCCGTCCCACCCAGCACCCCGTCGCTCGCCGCGCGGGTGCACCTGGGTCAGTCGTGGCGTACGGCGGGCATCCTCATCCCGTTCCTGATCCTCTTCGCCGTGCTGTCGATCTCGAGCTCGGCGTTCCTGCACACCACCAACCTGATCAACATCCTCGATCAACAGGCCTCCACGCTGTGCATTGCGGGGGCGGGCACGCTGGTTCTGGTCGCCGGCGGCATCGACCTCTCGGTCGGCTCCACCTACGCCTTCGCCGGGGTGACTGCGGGCATGGTGGGCCAGCACCACTCCCTGGTCCTGGCCATCGGCGCGGCCCTGGCGGTCGGACTGGTCGTGGGACTGGCCAACGGGGTGATCGTCTCGGTGTTCAAGATCAGTCCGCTGATCACCACCCTGGCCATGTCCTACGTGATCCAGGGCATTGCCC
Source organism: Actinomycetes bacterium (assembly GCA_021786095.1). GTDB lineage: Bacteria > Actinomycetota > Acidimicrobiia > Acidimicrobiales > RAAP-2 > RAAP-2. The sequence continues at coordinate 4,599 of JAJYNX010000008.1, forward strand.
TCAAGGTCTCGAGTGGCAACCTGATCCTCACCGGTACGATCCCCGGCTTCACCACCTTCGCCACGGCGCAGTTCCTCGCGGTGCCCAGCGCCGTGTGGATCACGGCGGTCTTCGTCGTGATCCTGGCACTGCTCCTTTCGCGCACGAACTTCGGGCGCTACGTGGTGGCCGCGGGTGGCAACGCGGAGGCGGCGCGCCTAGCCGGCGTGCGAGTGGGGGGCATTAAGATCACGACCTTCGTGCTGAGTGGGCTCGCCGCCGCGCTCGGCGGGGTCATCGACGCCTCGCGCCTGGGCAGCGTCATCGCCTCGAGCGGCGGCGCCGCCCTCTCCTTCACGGTCCTCGCCGGCATCGTGGTGGGTGGCACGTCCATCGCCGGTGGTGAGGGCTCGGGCTGGCGCACCGCGATCGGCGTGCTCTTCATCGCGCTCATCGGCAATGGCTTCGACCTGCTCGGGGTGGACCCGAACTGGCAACAGATCGTGCTGGGACTCATCCTGCTCGTCGCGGTGGGTCTCGACATGTGGACGCGTCGGGTACGGCGCTAGAGAACTGACGGCGTCGCGGGCGTCGCAGCGAGGAGGAATCATGGGAGTTCAGACGTACGGCACCAACGCGGTGGACTGGGAGGCGCGCGTCGACATGCCGCGGCTGCGCGAGGAGCGCCTAGCGCGGCTGCAGGCCGAGCTCGAGCGCTCGGATCTGGGCGCGCTGCTGACCTTCGACTTCCACAACATCCGCTACATGACCGGGACCCACATCGGCACGTGGGCGATGGACAAGCTGATCCGCTTCGCGCTGTTGCCGCGCGGCGGCAAGCCGGTGGTGTGGGACTTCGGCTCGGCGGCCCGCCACCACCAGATCTACAACCCCTGGCTGAGCGGCGTGCAGGTGCTGCCGGATGGCTCACAGGTGCCCTACGAGGGCGCGCGCGCGGGCATCTCGACGCTGCGCGGCGCGATCCCCCCCGGGGCCGACCGGGCCGGCTCGGTGGCCGAGAAGGTGAAGGAGGTCCTCGCCCAGTACGGGCTCGTCAACGAGCCCATCGGCGTCGACATCATCGAGATGCCGGTGCTCAGCGCCTTCGCGAAGGAGGGGATGTCCCTGGTCGACGGCCAGCAGGTGTTCCTGGAGGCGCGCCGACTCAAGACCAACGACGAGATCGCGCTGCTCACCCAGGCGGCGTCGATGGTGGACGCCGCCTACGAGGAGCTCTACTCGTTCCTGCACGCCGGCGTGCGCGAGAACGAGTGCGTGGCGCTGGTGAACAAGACCTTGTACGACCTGGGCAGCGAGCACGTGGAGGGCGTGAACGCCATCTCCGGCGAGCGGTGCAGCCCGCACCCCCACGTGTACTCCGATCGGCTGATCCGTCCCGGTGATCCGGCCTTCTTCGACATCCTGCACAGCTTCAACGGCTACCGCACGTGCTACTACCGCACCTTCGCCGTCGGGAGCGCCTCGGTCGCCCAGCGCGACGCCTACACCCGGTGCCGCGAGCTGATCGACACCGCGATCGCCATGGTCAAGCCCGGCGTGACCACGGCCGACGTGGTCGCGGTCTGGCCGCGGGCCGAGGAGTTCGGCTTCCCCTCCGAGGAGGCGGCCTTCGGGCTGCAGTACGGGCACGGCGTGGGGTTGTCGATCTGGGAGCGCCCGATCTTCAGCCGCATGATCTCCTTCGAGCACCCCGAGGTGTTGGAGGAGGGGATGGTGTTCGCCCTGGAGACCTACTGGCCGGCCAAGGACGGCTGGTCCGCGGCGCGCATCGAGGAGGAGGTCGTGGTCACCGCGACGGGTTGCGAGGTGATCACCAAGTTCCCCGCCGAGGAGTTGCTGGTGGCGGGTCAGCGCTACTTCGCCGCCGGTGCCGCCCTCTCGGACCTGCGCGAGTCCCAGTCCCACCTCAACACCTCGTGGGGCCGCGGCGAGTGACCTCGTCACGGGGCTTCGGCGAGCCCCCCGGTAGGATCGTGAGCAGGTAGGGTCCGCGCGCACGGCAACGGGCGCGGTCGGCGGGAAGGTGGCGGAATGT
>JAJYNX010000097.1 GCA_021786095.1 Actinomycetes bacterium
AGTACGGGTGTGCCAACGGACACCCCTCGGTACGAAATCGGCCGTCCCTCGTCCATCGCGTGCCTCCTACTTCACTCGAATCTACTGCGGACGCGTCCGCGAGCGACGTCGCGTTGAGTGCGGGCGGGAGTGCCGCGTTGGCGATTGGCGAGAGTCCACGGTTGGTCGAGGGGTGATGTCGGCTGCGAGTGTCTGGTTCGATGTGCCGTCGGGTCCTGGTGACCGTCGGTGGGATTCCGGCGTACCACCGACGGCGTGTACGCGTCGCGGTACTCGCACGACTGACAGCGTGCGACGTCCCGGACAGGACGCTCGCCCCCGACGGGCGCCTCGGGGGAGAGGACGCGGTGCGCCGAGTCGCGACGGGGAGCTGGTCGACTCTACGAGCGACCGCCTCGGGCTCCGACGCCCGAGGCGCGCCAGGGTGGTGCGACGAGGACCAACGGTGGTGATTCCCACGCTGTCGACGGGCCGGGCTCGGGTGCCAGTGGCGTCGACCTGGTCGATCCGGGGCCGGCATCGCCCAGAGGAGAGTGGCGGCCCGTCGTCACTCCCAGCGGTGAGAGAGCGAACGGCGTTGAACGAGCGGGCCCGGGGACCGCCGCGTGACGGTCACTCGATACCCTCACGTTCTGCCGCTTCACGTGCCGCCTCGCGTCATGGACCAGATGAGGTTGACGCGAGGGCCCGGGTGGAGCACGACCGATCGGCGAGGTGGACCGGAGGGCGCTCGCGGTCGGCGGTCCGTACGGCGCGGCGGAGGTCCTCGAGATGGTACGTCGTCGACATCGACACGCCGTCGCCGGAGTCCTCGCTCGTCTCACGCGGGCTCGTGGCGGTAGGACCAGCCGTCGCAGTGGACCGTTGGTCAGCCGTCGCGGCCCTCGACGACTCGAAAGACGAAGAGTGCGCGCGACGACTCATCAGTGGGCGCGTCCCCTTGCGTGTCGGTCTCGTCCAACAACGTGAACTGTGGCGCCAGGGCTCGCTTGATGTCGCCGAGGGGGACCCCTAGTTCCGCAATGCGTTCGTGGTGCAAGACGTACTCGCGCGCGCCGCGCTGTTCGAAGATGCGAATGTCCCACGTCGCGAGGGGCTCGTCATCGAGCTCGACCTCCATGATGAGCGTATGACCCTCGAAGTCGTGGACCCACGGCGCCATCTCGCTGAGCTCGCGCAGTCGACCCACGGTGTTGACGTCGAAGATGAACAGCCCGCCGACGTTCAGGTGTTCGTGAACTCGCTCGAAGGTCGAGAGCCAGCCCTCAAACGTCGTGACGTGGTTCAACGTGTCGAAGACGCAGACGACCACGTCGAAGGTGTCATCGAGGGAGAAGGACGTGATGTCGCCGTGGATGAGGCGAGCGGAGGGACACCGGTGTCGTGCGTGGGCCAGCATCTCGTCGGAGAGGTCGATGCCGGTGAGCGAGAGACCCGACCCCAGTCCGGCCAGTATCGCGCCCGTGCCGCAGCCGAGCTCGAGGACCGACTCGGCCCTTGGGTGATACCGCGCGATGAAGTCGAGTAGCTGACGGATTCGCTCTCGCGGCTCACCGTTGACGGCGTCATAGAACTGCGCCAACGTCTCGTAACTCGCCATCACCCAGTGTGGCACCGCTCGTCGTGACTCGTTGCGGTCACGGCTATGGCTCGAGCCGCCACTGCCCGACGCCGTCGGGTGGCCCGACACCGACGGCTCGCGCGATCACGTTGCGTCCTTTGCGAGCGGGGTGCGGCCGGGAACCGACCAGGTGAGGGTGAACAACTGTGTGGGCCGACCGGGGAGCAGCGAGAGCACCGGTGCGGTGCACTCGAGTGTCGCAGTCCGAGATGGCGGGTCCGCCGAGAGAGCGGCGACTGTCTTGGCGGATTCACGGAGCGACACCACACCGTGAATCGTGGCGTCGAGCACGAAGCCAGTCGAGAGCGTGAAGGTGTCGCGTCGTCGGGGCGTGAGCCCGTCGGTCGTCCGGCGCGAGATGGTGACGCGTTGCCCGTCTGGATGTCGCCCGAGCAGACGACAGGACCAGGGCGTTGCGCCGAGGCGAGACGACGGGGTCGCGGGTGGCCGCCAGGATCGCGTCATCACCCCCGGTCGTGGGTCGACCCGCGCCGTGCGTCGTCGAGTCCCCGTGATGAGCTGGTGTGTCACCGGGAGGCCAGACGGGAGAGACTGATTTGTCGCCGGGCCCTCGAGGAGCCCAGCTCGTCGATATCGAATGATCACGCTCGTCGAACTCCATCGCACCCGTGGATCGTGCTCTGACCCATCGTCCCACCGCCCTCGATGAACGCAACGGCATCACGGACGCGATCCGAGGTCCGTTCTGCGCGGTATGGTGGGCGAGACTGCCTCGGAGGGGACCTCGTGAGGAGACCGACTGTCAGCGTCAGTGTGGTGCTCGTCGTTGGCGTGACCCTCGGTGCGGCCAACCTGGCGACGGCCGCGGGAGTCCCTCGCGCTCGCCGTTACTCCCTGTCGACAGGGCCGACGTACCAACTGTCGGGTGACCGAATCCACAGGGACGTGAGCGAGACCTTCACTCTGGTGAATGGCAGCTCGCATCGGGTTCTCGTGCGCCGGATCGGGCAGAACGGACCCGGTCTGCAACTGCTCGCCGCGCAGGGATCGGGGACGACGCGGACGCTGATCCCCTCGACGGGGTCTGGTCCGACACGGAGCATCCCTCCTCACGCGTCGCTTCGGTTGCGAGTCTGGTATCACGTCATCGATTGCGCCACGGTTCCGAAAGGTAGGTGGCCACTCACCCTGGAGGTCGCGCGAGCTCGGGGGAGGTGGCAGCGGGTCAGAGTGTCGATGCCGAGTGGGCCCCCGGTACCGTGGCCGCGGTCGATGACGGATCTCGTGTGTCCGTGAGGGCGCCGTAGTCCTCGCTCGACCGCGACACGCTCGTTGAGGAGTGGTGACGTCGTCATTTCTCGCTGCTCAACGATCAGGTGAGTTGAGCCTCCACTGCGAGCGCGACGTCGTCGCACGTCGGACCGCTGACACCACGAGAACTCGCCCACGTCAGTCTGAGGTCTGTCCGGCGCGCCGCTCGCGCCGCGACGAGTGTGCTCGTCGACCGGGTCAATCGAGCCGGCGTCGACCGTTCGTACCCGTGCGACGGCCGTCGGCGCGGAGGGACCGACACGCGTCGCGCCTACGCGGCCAGTACCCATCACGCGAGTCGCGCTCGGATGCGAACTAGGGCGCGATCAGGTTCGCGAACGTCGCCAGGGGCACGATGCCCGCCGCCGCGGCGACGAGTTCGGGATCGACGGCCACGAGCGCATCAGCCTGGAGCGTCGCCACCGCGAGGTACTCGGCCGGGAGAATCGACGTCCATCCCTGCGCCAGAGCGATCTGCCAGGCGACACGCCTCGAGACCCGGTCCCCCAGCAGGCGGATCGTCTGCTTCGTCATCCGCTGGTGCAACGTCAGAGCCGCTGACTCGGTCAGCTCGCCGTCGCGGACGCGCTGCAGCAGCAGGCCCAGGGCCAGGGACCGGATCGACTGCGGAGCGACCAGTTGATGACTCGCGCTGATCCGATGGTCGCCTTCGGCGAGCTGCACGAGCGTCGCGGGATCGATGGCGAATCGCGTCACGCGGCGATCCTCTTCAGGTCATCCCTGGCCAGTGCCGCGGAGCACTCGCCACGGGCGCGGGAGGGCGTGGTTGGCGTCCGCCACGGGACGACTCCCACGTGGGACTGGCCACCGATCACCGGCGTGAGACGTGAGGCGCGCCGTCCCGCGGTGCGAGCGGGTCGCGTACGGGGGTGCGCCGACTCTCACCGTGCCCCGCGACGAGTGGATCGAGGTGCGTATTGGCGGATGTCCGTGTGAGGTGCGACGGCGAGGGCTCGCTGGCTCGCGCGGATCGACTCCGCCACTGCGTTCCTGCGTTACTCTCCCGTCTTCGCACGTCGAGCCCGACATCGCCGTTGCAATTGAATGCACTCTAGTGAGTCCACTCATGCTGCACTCCTCACGGAGTTGTTCGCCCCGACGAGCGCCGGAGTTCCCTTCCGCGTGTCATCGCCAGCCGCTGAGTGAGACTCAGTCTGACGCTCGGCTCCACGTTTGACCGGGGCTCCAACTGAACCCAGGCTCGCCCAACGGGCGAGATTGATGGCGGCGTTGTCGTCGCGCTGGTGTGACGAGGAACACACGTCACAGGTCCAGTACTCGACCCAGCCAATACCTTGCACGTGACCACAGTCGTGGCACGTCTTTGATGATGGAAAGAACCGATCGGCTTCGATCAACGTGGAGCCGTACCAGGGGCACTTGTAACGAAGCTGACGGCGGATCTCTCCCAGTGCTGCATCAGAGAGCCCACGTCGGCGCGATTTCGCACCGGTCAGACCTTTCTGCTGTAGCAGTGACGCTGCGTCCAGCCCTTCGACCACAATCACGCCGTGGGTCTTGGCGAGATTAGTGGTGAAGACGTGGATGGTGTGACAGCGAAGGCTTGCCACCTCGGCGTGGAGACGCGTGATCTTGGTGACGGTCTCTTGATACTGGCGCGAACCGCGCGTGCGACGAGCCCGTTGGCGTTGGAGTCGGCGTAGTTCGCTAAGTCGGTGCTCGAGAGCGTGCGGATTGACCAGTTCGTCGATGACTTCACTGGTCGTGGCGACCGTGGCCAGACGCCGCACGCCCACGTCGATGCCGACAGTGGAGTCGGGCTGGGCAACGCCGCTCTGTTGGGGACGAGCGACACTCACCCGCACGGCCGCGATAATTCGCTCTCCTTGGCGAGAGACCGTGACTCCAAGAATCTTGGCTCGATTAAGTGCAATCAAGCGTTCGATCCGTCGGGTGTTCTCGTGGGTGTGGATTGTCCCAAGAACCGGCAAGGTGAGGTGGCGCCGGTCGACTTCCAGTCTCATTGCGCCGGTGCCAAAAGAGAATCGGTCGCGGTCCTTGCCACGCTACTTGAAACGAGGGAAGCCGACTTTGCGCCCTTTGAGCGTGCCCGAACGCGACTTCTGCCAGCGCCAGTAGGCGTCGGCGGCCCCGCGCACGCCGTCGGCGAAGACTTCCTTCGAGACCTCCGGCCACCAGACCTCACCCGTATCTGGGTTAATGCAGACGGTGTCCTTCTCAGCGTTCCAACGCTTGCGCAGTGAGTAGAACGAGGGCGCGGGGCGCGATTCACCGGTCTCGCGGTAGTGCTCGAGGTCGGCCTTCATCTGATCAAGCGTCCAGTTAAACGCCTTTCGACGCGCACCAAAGAATCGCGCTATCTGGGCTCGCTGATCGGGCGTTGGATCGAGCGCGAAGGTGAACGCCTGAATGATCTGGCCCTCGGGTGGGCGGTACCTACGCGGCATCGGTCGACTCCTGTACCGCTGCCAACGCTGTCGCCGCTCGGTATGCGGCCGCGCGACGACCGCAGAGGCGAGCACAGAAGGAGGTCAACACCTCAGTCATGTCACGAACGAGGTCGTCATCGACTTCCGCGTCGTCTAGCACCACCAGGCGTCGCCCGTTGGCCCCTGCTGAAGCGGCGGCGTACTCGGAACCAAACCTGGCGAAGCGGTCGCGATGTTCAACCACGATGGTCGTGACAATCGAGTCGGACAGGAGCCCAAGGAACTTGCGGCGCTTGCCGTTGAGACCGGAACCAACCTCGGTCACGACCCGGTCAATCGAGTGGCCGTTCGTTGTCGCCCACGTGGTGACTCGAGCCACTTGGCGATCAAGGTCACTGCGCTGATCGGCTGACGAGACACGGGCGTAAATGACGGTCGATCCACTCTGGAATGTCGAGGTTTCGAGATCACCGACGAGAATCAAGCGACCGACCTGACGCGCTGGCACCGGCAATGTCCCCTCTCGAAACCACCGATAGGCGGTCTGGGGGGTGTATCCCTTGCACGTCGGCCCACTCACTTAAATTCATTACTTCATAGTCTTGCGGTGTGGTGTGACATCAGTTGACAACCCTCGTCGTGGCCGCCGAGGCGGGCGTCGCAGGGACCACCAACGCGAGAGGACTCGCCACCGCGAGCACGACGCGAACGAGACGCTCGCCACCACCACTGGACTCACCCGCGCTGCACGGGGCCGTTGGTGTCGCGCGAGCCGACGACGGGCGTGGCGATGGGAGATGCGTGCGTCGTCGCTGTGGACCGCCGAGGGGCCGGCGAGTGGTGACGCGGGAGTACCAATGTACTACACTTGACGCATATGGAGACCATCGGCGTACGTGAACTGCAGCAGCACGCGTCGGCGGCGCTACGGCGCGTCGCGCGGGGTGAGACCATCGGCGTCACCGATCGTGGTCGACTGGTGGCGGTCTTGAGCGCCCCCTCCACCGCGACGGGGGCGGCGGCGCTGGTGGCGTCGAACCGCGTCGAACCGGCACGGCGGCGATCGAGCGAGCTCCCCGAGCCCGCCCGGGCACGGCGTTCGACGTCGGAGGTGCTCGACGAGTTGCGAGACGAGCGCTAGTCGTGGTGTGGTATCTGGACACGTCGGCGTTCCT
>JAJYNX010000083.1 GCA_021786095.1 Actinomycetes bacterium
GGGTGACCCTGGGCGGGACCAGCCTCAAGCACGGCAAGCGCCACCCCACCATCGGCTCGCGGGTGATCATCGGCTCGGGCGCCAAGGTTCTCGGACCGATCACCATCGGCGACGACAGCCGCATCGGTGCCAACGCGGTGGTGCTGAAGTCCGTGCCGCCCGGCTCGGTCGTCGTGGGCATCCCCGGGCGCATCACGACCCGGCACCGATCACGGCCCGCCTCGGGGGAGGACGTCGAGCCCGAGCACCTCGAACGTCACCTCGAGACGTTGGTGGAGCGCGTCGACAAGCTCGAGACGCTCACGGAGGAGCACCTGGCGCGGCGCGCGAGTCGCAGCTCGTCGGGGCCCGAGGACTTCTCGATCTGACCGCCCGCTACGCGACGTGCGCCACCGTGGCGGCGGCGGTGACCAGCCCGACGACGATCACCAGGCCGCTGACCGCGTAGGTCGCGAGTCGACGGGCCCCGCGCATCCGCCACGGCGCGGGCAGTTGGCTCTCGAGCGCCAGCAGGAAGCCCAGCACGACGGGCAGGAGACACGCGTTGAGGACCTCGATGTCGACCGAGAGCGTGACCAGGTCCGGCGCGACCAGGACGAGCACGGCACCCGCGACGACGCCGGTGACGGCCAGCGCGTAGAACCCGACGGCCCGTTCGGGGGCGTCGTTGAGACTGTGGCGCCAGCCGAGGACCTCGGCGACCCCCCACGCGCCGGCGAGCGACGCGACGAGCGTCGCCACGACCGCGGCTCCCACGAGTCCCAGCCCGAAGAGGCTCACCGCCCCCGCTCGGCCCAGGAAGGGGGACAGCGCGGTGGCGATGGCGCCGACGCTCGCGAGGCTGCTTCCGGGGTGGCTGACGCCGAGGGTCGCGCCCACGGCGACGACGACTGCGATCATGACCACCTGGGTCACGACGGCGCCCACCGCGGTGTCCAGGCGCGACGAGCGCACGACGGCGCGCAGGGGGCGACCCTGGCGGCCCTTGTCGATGACGGCCTCCTGCTGGTAGAAGATCATCCAGGGCATGATCACCGCGCCGACGTTCGCCGCGAGCAGGGTGGGGTAGCCGGCGGTCGTGCGCCACGGGTGGACCAGGTCGTGGGCCAGTGCACCGAGGTGCGGGTGGGCGACGAGAGCCGCGGGGAGGAACAGCAGCTCCAGTGCGCCGATGGCGATGCCGACGTGCTCGACCCGCCGGTAGCGACCCAGCAAGATCAGCGCCAGCAGGGCCGTGCTCACGGCGCCGATCGAGAGCCACCGGGGCACGTCGACGAGCAGCCCGACGCCGGCGATGCCGGCGAACTCGGTGACGAGCGCGCCGAGACACGCGACGAACAGTGTTACGGCCGAGAGCACGGCCCAGGGGCGACCGAAGCTCTGGCGAATCAGGGCGCCGTGGCCACGTCCGGTCACCAGTCCCAGCCGGACGGTCATCTCCTGGACGAGGTAGAGGATGGGGATCAGCGCGAGTTCCGGCACCACCAGGGCGTAGCGGAAGCGGGCTCCCGACTGCGCCGCGGTGACGACGCTGCCGGCGTCCGTGTCGGCGAGCATCACCATGAGGCCCGGTCCCATCACGGCCAGCAAGGTGGCCGCTCGCGCCAGCGCGCCGGGCAGGCTTGTCGCGCTCACGGGGGTCGCGTCGGGGGCCGGGGCAGGCGACGCGACTCGCGAGCGCCTCCGGTGGTCCACGGGCCGACTCTAGGGGGTGCGTCGCCGAGGTGACGAGGGGCGTTGGTCCCATTGCTGACCCGCGCAGTGACTTTGTGCCTCGTGGTCGCCGCGCTCGGGCTTTGTAGTCTGGGGTGAAGTGACAGTCGTGGACTGTGGGCGTTCGACGAGGGTGCACGTGGTCGAGTGAACTCGAACGGGCGGGGCCCGCGAGTGGCACCAACCGAGTGCGGTCCAGCGGCTTCACGTGGTGAGAGGGTGACGACGATGTTCCAGGTTCGAATACACGGTCGGGGGGGGCAGGGGGTGGTGACCGCCGCCGAGCTGCTGGCGGTGGCCGCCTTCGAGGAAGGTCGGCCGGCGCAGGCCTTCCCCTCCTTCGGCTCCGAGCGAACGGGCGCGCCCGTGGTGTCTTTCTGTCGGATCGACGATCATCCGATTCGCACCCGCGAGCCGGTGATGTCTCCCGACGCCGTGCTGATCCAGGACGTGACGCTGCTGCACCAGATCGACGTGTTCGCGGGCCTGGCGCCCGAAGGGTACGCGCTGGTGAACACCTCGCGCTCGCTCGAGGAGCTGGGCCTGGCGGGCCTGGTCACCTCGCTGCCCGCGGGCCACGTGGCGACGTGCCCGGCCACCGACCTGGCACTCGAGCACGTCGGCCGGCCGTTGCCCAACGCGGCGCTGCTCGGAGGATTCGCCGCCCTCACCGGTGTGATCACCCTCGACGCGCTGGCGAGCGCGATCGGTGAGCGCTTCGCCGGCGCGGTGGGCGAGCGCAACGTGGCCGCCGCCCGGGCGGCGTTCGAATTCGTCCACGTCGAACAGGAGAGGTTGACCAGTGCTGCGACAGATTGAGGGATCGCGCGCCGTCGCCGAGACGGTGGCGCTGTGTCGGCCGGAGGTGGTGTGCGCCTACCCCATCTCCCCCCAGACGCACATCATCGAGGCGGTGGGCGCCATGGTCAAGGCCGGCACGCTCGCGCCGTGCGAGTTCATCAACGTCGAGTCCGAGTTCGCCGCCATGTCGGTGTCCATCGGGGCCTCCGCCGCCGGGGCCCGGGCGTACACCGCGACCGCGAGTCAGGGCCTGCTCTTCATGCTCGAGGCCGTCTACAACGCGTCGGGTCTCGGACTGCCGATCGTGATGACGCTGGCCAATCGCGCGATCGGCGCACCGATCAACATCTGGAACGACCACAGCGACGCCATGGCCGCGCGCGACACCGGCTGGATCCAGCTGTTCGCCGAGACCAACCAGGAGGCGGCGGACCTGCACGTCCAGGCCTTCCGGCTGGCCGAGGAACTGTCGGTGCCGGTCATGGTGTGCATGGACGGCTTCATCCTGACCCACGCCGTGGAGGGAGTGGACCTGATGACCCAGGACGAGGTCGACTCGTTCCTTCCGCCCTACGAGCCGCGTCAGGTGCTCGACCCCGACGACCCCGTCTCGATCGGCGCCATGGTCGGCCCCGAGGCCTTCGAGGAGGTGCGCTACCTGGCGCACCTGCGCCAACTGGACGCGCTCGCGCTGATCCCGTCGATCGCCGACTCCTTCGCGGTGCTGACCGGCCGCGACAGCGGCGGCTTGGTACACCCCTACCGTACCGACGACGCCGAGGTCATCGTGGTGGCACTCGGCTCGGTGCTCGGCACCATCAAGGACGCAGTGGACGCGCGGCGCGCGCAGGGTGAGCGTCTCGGCGTACTGGGCATCACGACCTTTCGTCCCTTCCCGCGCGACGCCGTACGCGACGCGCTCGCCGGGGCGTCGCGCGTCGTGGTCGTGGAGAAGGCGTTCAGCCTGGGCGGCGAGGGCGTGGTGCTCACCGACGTGGCGATGGCCCTCGCCGGGCGCGACGTCGCGCTGCACAACGTCATCGCGGGACTGGGCGGACGTCCCATCACCCAGGGGGCGATCGACTCGATGCTCGGTCGCGCCAGCACCGGCGACCTGGGTCGTCTGACCTTCCTCGACCTGGACGAGTCGGCGGTCTCGCGCGAGCGATCTCGGATCGCCGCCGCCCGCCGCACCGGTCCCTCGGCGGAGAACGTACTCTACGATCGGGCGACGCAGGGGTCGCGAGTCGCACAGGAGCAGTCATGACGAAACGTCCGGTTCGCTTCTACCAGGTCGGCAGTTTCGCGGTGGGTAACCGCCTGCTCGCCGACGACCAGCGCACGGTGCAGTCGGACCCGAATCGCACCAACTCCATCGACTCGGGTCACCGCGCCTGCCAGGGCTGCGGGGAGGCGCTGGGAGCGCGCTACGCGCTGGACGCGGCGATGCGCGCCGCCGGCGGTCGAGTCGTCACCGTGAACGCGACGGGCTGCCTCGAGGTCTTCTCCACCCCCTACCCGGAGACGTCGTGGCGCGTGCCGTGGCTGCACTCGCTGTTCGGTAACGCGCCAGCGGTGGCCACCGGGGTGGCCGCGGCTCTGCGGGTGAAGGGGCGCGAGGACGTGCGCGTCGTGGGTCAGGCGGGGGACGGCGGCACCGTCGACATCGGCTTCGGCACCCTGTCGGGGATGTTCGAGCGCAACGACGACGTGCTGTTCATCTGCTACGACAACGAGGGGTATATGAACACCGGAGTGCAGCGCTCCGCGGCGACGCCGCCGGCCGCGCGCACCGCGACGACCGACGCCGTGGGGCCCGAGCCCGGCAACGTCTTCGGTCAGGGCAAGGACCTCCCGCGTATCGCCATGGCTCACGACATCGCCTACGTGGCGACCGCCACCGTGGCCGACCTGCACGACCTCGAGCAGAAGGTGGAGCACGCCATGACGCTGCGCGGGGCGCGCTACATCCACATCCTGGTGCCCTGCCCCCTCGGCTGGGGCTCGGCGTCGAGCGACACGATCCGCGTCGCGCGACTGGCCAAGGAGAGCGGGCTGTTCCCGGTCTTCGAGGCCGAGAACGGCCGGGTGACCAGCGTGTCGCCGATCCGTCGTCGCGCGCGGGTGGAGGAGTACCTGCGTCTGCAGCGCCGCTACGCGCACCTGTTCGGTGCCCACCCGCGGCCCGACATCGTCGCGCGGCTCCAGGACATCGCCGACGAGAACATCGCCCGGTACGGGCTGGTCAACGACGAGACCGAGGACGTCCCCGCCCTCGAGGACGTGAAGGAGATGGTGCACTGATGGAGACGCCCTTCGGCATCACCCTGGACGTGGGCTCCAGCCGGGCCAACCACACCGGCTCGTGGCGCGTGGAGCGGCCCGTCTACGTGGACCGGCTGCCGCCGTGCAACGACGCGTGTCCCGCGGGCGAGAACATCCAGGGCTGGCTCTACCACGCCGAGTCGGGCGACTACGAGTCCGCGTGGCGCGCCCTCGTCGAGGAGAACCCGCTGCCCGCCATCATGGGCCGGGTGTGCTTCCACCCCTGCGAGACGGCGTGCAATCGCGTGCGCGTCGACGACGCCGTCGGCATCAACGCGGTGGAGAGATTCCTCGGCGACCTGGCGATCGAGCGCGGGTGGTCGCTGCCCGAGCCGGGGGCCGAGACGGGTAAGACGGTCCTGGTGGTGGGTGCGGGCCCGGCCGGGCTGAGCGCCACCTATCACCTGCGGCGCCTCGGCCACGGCGTGCACCTCGTCGACTCCTCGCACCAGCTCGGTGGGATGATGCGCTACGGGATCCCCGCGTACCGGCTGCCGCGTCCGGTGCTGGACGCGGAGATCGCGCGCATCCTGGCGATGGGCGTCGAGGTCGAGCTCGACCGCGTGATCGACGACGTCGAGCGGGCGCGCCGCGAGGGGGGTTTCGACGCCGTGTTCCTCGCGGTCGGGGCGCAGATCGGTCGGCGGGTCTCGATCCCGGCGGGGGACTCGTCGCGCATCGTTGACGCCGTGACCTTTCTGCATCAGGTGGCCGATCGCGCATCGTTGACGCCGTGACCTTTCTGCACCAGGTGGCCGACGACGATCCGCCGCTTCTCGGGCGTCGGGTGGTGGTCTACGGGGGCGGTGACACCGCCTTCGACGCCGCGCGCACCGCGCGGCGTTTGGGGGCCACCGACGCCGTCATCGTGTACCGGCGCAACCGGGAGCACATGCCCGCCAACGAGGAGGAGTTCGCCCAGGCTCTGGGCGAGGGCGTCACCATGCGGTGGCTCTCGACGGTCAACCGCTTCGAGGGCGAGCGTCTGGTCCTGGAGAAGATGCGCCTCAACGACGCCGGCTTCCCCGAGCCCACCGGGGAACTGGAGGAGCTCGACGCCGACGCGCTGGTGCTGGCGCTGGGCCAGGACACCGATCTCTCGCTCCTGGAGCGCGCCCCCGGCGTGGTGATCCGCGACGGCGTGGTCGAGGTGGCACCGTCGATGATGACCGGCGACGCGGGCGTCTTCGCCGGTGGCGACGCGGTCCCGGCCGACCGCACGGCCACCGTCGCGGTCGGTCACGGCAAGCACGCCGCGCGCAGCATCGACGACTACGTGAACGGCCGGGTGCGTGAGGCCGCGCCGCGCCACGATCTGGCGACCTTCGACCGGCTGAACACCTGGTACTACGCCGACGCGCCGCGCACCCGTCGCCCGGAGCTGGAGAAGATCCGTCGCCAGAGCACCTTCGACGAGGTCGTCCAGGGCCTCACCGAGGAGAACGCGCTCTTCGAGGCTCGCCGGTGCCTCTCGTGCGGCAACTGCTTCGAGTGCGACAACTGCTTCGGCGTCTGCCCCGACAACGCGGTGATCAAGCTGGGCGGCGGGGAGCGTTACGAGATCGACTACGACTTCTGCAAGGGGTGCGGCATCTGCGTCAG
>JAJYNX010000068.1 GCA_021786095.1 Actinomycetes bacterium
TCGTGAGGGCCGACACCGCGACGCTGCCGGGGTGACGGGCGACGAGTTGACGAGCCCGTTCCGGCGCGAGATCGATCTTGTTGAAGACCAGCAGCTCGGGCACGTGGCCGGCGTCGATACGCGCGAGCACGTCGCGGACGGCCGTGATCTGGCTCTCGGCCTCGTCGCTCGACGCGTCGACCACGTGTACCAGCAGATCGGCGAGCTGCACCGACTTCAGGGTGCTCATGAAGGCCTCCACCAACTGGTGAGGGAGGTTGGAGATGAATCCGACGGTGTCGGTGATGAGAACCGTCTCGCCCCCGGGCAACTGCCGTTGGCGCGTGCGCGGGTCCAGGGTCACGAAGAGCCGGTCCTCTACCTCGACCCCGGCGTCGGTGAGCGCGTTGAGCAGCGATGACTTGCCCGCGTTCGTGTAGCCGACCAGCGTGACCTCGCGGTGACGGCCCCGCTCGCGGCCCTGGCGCTGCACGCCACGGGTACGGTCGATCTCGCGCAGCTCAGCGCGAATCCGGTGGATCCGCTGCACCAGGCGCCGGCGGTCGACCTCGAGCTGGGTCTCACCGGGGCCGCGGGTCCCGATGCGCCCGGCCTGCTGGGAGAGCGATCCCCCCGCCCGGCGAAGACGCGGTAGCCGGTACGCGAGCAGTGCCAGCTCGACCTGCGCCTTGCCCTCGGGCGTGCGGGCGTTCTGAGCGAAGATGTCCAGGATGACCGCCGTGCGGTCGATCGCGGTGCGCCCGAGGATCTTCTCCAGGTTGCGCTGCTGGGCGGGCGAGAGGGCGTCCTCGAAGACCACCGTGTCGGCGTCGAGAGCGAGGCACACGTCGCGCAGCTCGGACACCTTGCCCGATCCCAGGAACGTGGCGGCGTCGGGGGCGTCGCGACGCTGGACCACCCGCGCCACGACGTCCGCCCCCGCCGTGTCCACGAGCAGCGCCAGCTCGTCCAGCTGTCGCTCCAGTTCCTCAGCGCGCATCCCGGGGAATAGCACCCCCACCAAGACGATCTTCTCGCGGACCGTGCGGTCGATGAGCGTGCGCGGCACGTTCGTCACTCGTCGAGCCACTCCACGTTCGCCACGAACTGCGCCGGGCCCGACAGTGTGGCGTGGCCGCCGTCCAGGTGGACCAGCAACTCGCCCCCCGGGTTCACGATCGTCACGTCGTCGTCCACCTCGCCGAGCTCGCGTAGGACCACCGCCGCTGCGCAGGACCCCGTCCCGCACGCGCGAGTCCAGCCCACGCCGCGCTCGAACACCGAGAGCACGACACGATGGCGCGAGACCACCCGCACGAACTCGACGTTGGCGCCGCCGACGGCCGCCGCGAACTCTCGAGCCAGGTGCTCACGCCACTCGTCCGTCCACTCCTCGTGGTCGCGCACCACCACGTGGGGATTGCCGACGTCGGCCAGCCCCAGTGACCCCTCAGGGGCCGGGCCCCGGCTCACCGGCCCCATGTCCACGCTGCCCCAACCGGCGTCCTCGTCCCCCTCGTAGTCCACCGTGCGCCGTCCGGCGGCGGTCTCGACGTCGAGGTGATCCCAGGTGGCGCCGGTCGCCCGTCGCACGGCCGCGACGAGACAGCGAATGCCGTTGCCCGACATGGCCGCCGACGAGCCGTCGGCGTTGAGCAACTGCATCGTCACCTCCGAGCCCAACGACGCGACCAGCAGCCCGTCGGCCCCGACGCCGGTGTGGCGATCGCACAGTGCGCGCACCGTCTCGGGCGTCCACCACGGCACGGCCCCCTGCTCGGAGACCTCGACGAGAAAGTCATTGCCCGCCCCGTGCCACTTCTGGAGTACGCGTAACGCCACGTCACCAGTCTCGCACGAACGTCCGAGCCCCGGTCACCAACTCGACCAGGCGGCGGCGCGCGTCGCCGGGGTGGTCGTACCACTCCACGCGCGGGTCGCGGCGAAACCACGCAATCTGGCGGCGCACCAGGCGCCGACTCTGGGTCAGGGCGTCGCGCACGCACTGTTCCAGAGGCGCCCCCTGCTCGACGTGGCGCAGCAGCTCCCGGTAGCCGACGGCCTGGCGCGCGGTACGACCGAGACCCCCGGGACGCGCGGCGAGCGCCACCACCTCGTCGAGCAGCCCCTCCTCCATCCAGCGCCGCAGACGCTCCTCGAGGCGTCGATCCAACGTCCCCAGGTCGCTGCGCAGCCCCACCTGGGCCACCCGCGACTCCCCGTAGTGGGCGAGGCCGGGGCCGAAGCTCGAGAAGGGACGCCCACTGCCGAGAGTGACCTCGAGGGCCCGGACGAGGCGGCGATCGTTGTGGGCCTCGAGTCGCGACGCGGCGAGGGGATCGAGACGAACCAGCTGCGCGTAGAGGACCTCACGCTCGGCGAGCACGCGGTCCTCGAGCTCGCGGCGCAGCTCGGGGTAGCGACCCGGCAGCTCGAGGTCGTCCACCACCGCCCGGTGGTACAGACCGGTGCCGCCCACGTACAACGCCACGGCGCCGGCGTCACGCGTCGCGCGCTCGGCGCCGCGAGCGGCACGCTGAAACCGACGCACGCTGAACTCCTCGCTCGGCTCCACCAGGTCGAGCAAGTGGTAGGTCACCTCGGCGCGCTCGCGCGCCGAGGGCTTCGCCGTACCGACGTCCATGTGCCGATAGACGGTCATCGCGTCGGCGGCGAGGATCTGGATCCCGCCCTCCTCGAGGGCCAGCGTGTGAGCCAGTGCGGACTTGCCCGAGGCGCTCGGCCCCACGAGGGCGACCGCCGGTGCTCTCACGACACGCGCAGGGCGATCCGCTGGCGGTGCCGGGGACCGCGAACGACGTCCACCACGTCACCGACCAGATAGTACGGCGCACCGTGGGTGATCGTCACCGAGACCAGGGAGCCGGGCACGACGGCCTCACTCGGTCGCGCGAAGTGCACCAGCTTCCCCTGGCGGGTGCGGCCCGACCACACGGTGTCGCGACGCTTCGAGACCCCCTCGACCAGGACCTCCTCGCGACGGCCCTCGCGGGCGGCGTGGCGTCGCAGAGCCGAGCGGTCCAGGACCTCGGTGAGCCGCGCGAATCGCTCGCGGATCACCTCCGGGTCGACCGCACCGGTCATCGCGGCCGCCCGGGTCCCCTCGCGCGGCGAGAAGATGAAGGTGTAGGCGGCGTCGAACTGTGCCTCGGCCACGACGGCGAGCGTCTCGTCGAACTCCGCGTCGCTCTCCCCGGGGAACCCCACGATGAGATCCGTGGTCACCGCCAGGTCGTCGATGGCCGCGCGTGCCGCCGCCAGCCGCTCCAGGTAGCGCTCGACGCGGTAACCACGACGCATCGCACTCAACACCCGGTTCGACCCCGACTGCAGCGGTAGGTGCAGTTGCGGGCAGACGGCCGGCGTCTCGGCCATCGCGGCAATCGTCTCGGGGCGCAGGTCCTTGGGGTGCGGACTGGTGAAGCGGATGCGCTCGAGCCCCTCGACCTCGCCCAGCTCGCGCAGCAGTTGCGCGAACAGCGGGCGGCGCCCGGTGATATCACGCCCGTAGGAGTTGACGTTCTGACCCAGGACCGTGATCTCGGTAACGCCCCGGCTCACCAGGTCACGCGCCTCGACCAGCAGGTCGTCCAGCGGCCGACTGATCTCGCGCCCGCGCACCGCCGGCACGATGCAGTAGGCGCAACTGTTGTCGCACCCCGTCTGGATCGTCATCCACGCCGCCCAGGGCACCTCGCGCACCGCGTGCAGAGCCGGAGCAAGCTCGCGGTTGGCCTCGGCATCGGGGAAGTCGCGCACCGCGACCTGGGGTCCCCACGTACGAGCACGCGCCAGCAGCGAGGGCGTGGCGGCCCAGTTGTGCGTGCCCACCACGACGTCCACCCACCCGGCGCGCTCCACGATCGCCCCACGATCCTTCTGGGCGAGGCACCCCCCGACCACGATCTGGACGTCCGGCCGCTGCGCCTTGAGGGCCTTCAGGTGACCGAGCGCGCTGTACAGCTTGAGGTCGGCGTTCTCGCGAATGGTGCAGGTGTTGAAGACCACGACGTCCGCCTCGTCGTCCTCGGCGGCGGGCACCAGGCCATCGGCGACGAGCAGCCCGGCCACCCGCTCCGAGTCGTGCTCGTTCATCTGGCAGCCGAACGTCCGTATCGTGAAGGTCCGCGGCGGCGTCACCCGCCCACCCTACCGGGCCTCGTCCAGGCACCCGCGCGAGGACACCCTAGCGCGGCGCCCCGAGGTCGCCCTCGTCGACGTCCGTGGTGACCCCCACCCCGGCGCCAATCACGCACACCAGTCCCACCAGGTCCCACGGGCTCACGGTCTGGTTGAGCAAGACGAAGCCGACCGCGAAGGCCACCGCCGGATCAAGGGCCAGCAGAACGCTCACGATTGAGGGGCGCACCCGGCGCAGCGCCTGCATCTCGGCCCCGAACCCGATCACGATGGCCAGCAGCGCGGTCAGGGCGATGCGCCCCAGCAGGACCGGGTCACCCACGACTCGCCCGACCGATCCCAGGGCGAAGGGAAGGGTCAGGAGCGCCGAGATCGACATCGACACCGCGAGTCCACCGAAGCCCGACGTCGCTCCCCCCACGCGGTGCGACGAGAAGGCGTAGGCCGCCCAGCCCAGTCCGGACCCCGCCGCGAAGAGCATGCCCACCACCGTGACCCCGCCCCCCGGCCGCGCCAGCGCCAGCACGCCGGCGCCAGCCAGCGCCACGAAGCCCAGGTGCCGCCACGACCGCTTGCCCAGCGCGGCCACGAAGAAGGGCCCGAGGTACTCCACGGCCACCGCCGCGCCCAGCGGAATGCGCGCGATCGACTGGTAGAAGCACTGATTCATGAAGGCCGTGGACACCCCCAGGGCGAGGGTGGCGCGCCACTGGTGCCAGGTCCAGTGGCGCAGGGCCGGACGGGTGACGCCGAGCAGGAGGATCGCCCCCACGGCGAAGCGCCAGGCGCTCGCGGCCGACGGACCGATCGCCGAGAAGACCGGCGTGATGACCGCGGCCGACGTCTGAATGGCCACGGCACCCACCACGATGAAGGCCGAGCCGACTAGGGCGTGGTGCTGCGCCGAGGGCTCGCTCAACGCGTGACCAGACCGGTACGGTCCGGCGCCAGCGCCAGCACCGTACCGGGCACCCCGTGGCGCGAGAGGAAGTCGCGACCCGCCTGGGCCACGGACGCCTCACTCGCCCCGTCCACCAGGGCGAGCATCGTCGAACCCGCGCCCGACCAGCACGATCCTGCGGCACCGGCCTCGCGCAGCACCGCCAGCAGGGGGTCGGCGAAGGGTAGGAGCCGCGATCGATAGGGCTGGTGAAGCGCGTCGTCCATGGCCCCGGCGACGAAGTCCTCATGGTGCGCCAGCCCCGCGATCAGCAGGCCGAGCGCGCTGAGGTTCGCCACTGCGTCGGCGAAGGGGACCCGTTGGGGCAACACGGCGCGGGCGTCGCGCGTCGCGAGCTCTTGATCGGGCACGACCACCACGAATCGCCAGTAGGTGTCCAGCGCCAGGGAGCGCGCGGTGAGCGGCTCGCCGGGCCCCACCACCACGAGGCCGCCCAGGCGCGAGGCCGCCGCATTCTCGCCGTGGCCGTCGACCTCGACCGCCCGCGCCAGCGGATCGCCCGCGCCCGCCGCCGCGGCGGCGGCGAGGGCGAGGGACGCCGACGAGCCGAGGCCCCGTGACAGGGGGATCGCGGAGTCGACACGCAGGGCGAAGTTGCCGTGGCCGAGCACGCGCCGCGCGACCACCGCGGCCAGGTGGTTCTCGTCGTCGAAGCGACCAGCGCCGGCGCCGGTGGTCGTGATGGAGAACGTCGCCGCCGGCTCGATGCTCACCTCCACGTAGATCTCGAGTGCGACGGCCAGCGCGTCGAAGCCGGGCCCGAGGTTGGCGGAGCTGGCCGGTGCGCGCGCGAACATCGTCTCAGCGTAGGCCGTGCACCAACCACGGGCGGACCGAGCGACGCGCGTTCGGTCCCGCGGCCGCGCGTCGTGGCGGGGCCGACTCGCACGGCACGGGTGCGGTGATCACTGCGTCGAGCGCGCCTGGTACTCCTCGAGCGTGACGAGGACCCTGCGGGCCTTGGACCCATCCCCCGGGGCCACGATGCCCTCCTGCTCGAGTTGATCCATCAGGCGACCCGCGCGCGCGAACCCCACGCGCAGCTTGCGTTGGAGCATCGAC
>JAJYNX010000071.1 GCA_021786095.1 Actinomycetes bacterium
GTGCTCGAGGGTCGCGTCGAGAGTTCGGTCATGCCCCTCGACGAGAGCGTGGCCGTCGTGGCGACGTTGGAGCAGATTCTGGCTTCGGGCGCGCGCACGTCGACGTGGGAGAGGGGCTCGTGAGGGGTGCGGTCCGCGTCACGCGGGGAGGGTCCTTTGTCACGATTTGGCGTTCCGCCCGTGATGACACGGAGGGCCGTGCTACGTTCGACGTGGATCCCGCGTTCACGCGGCGTTCACGCAGTACAAGATAAGGGTGCCGCGGGGCACCACAGAAGGGTTGGGGAGAATATGAGATTCAGAACAGCAAGAGCGGTCGCGGCCGTGGCACTGGCCGGCAGTTTTATGGCCGTAGCGCTGCCGACGGTGAGTCCGGCCGGAGCCGCGGGCCTGACGGTGGCGTCCTTCAAGTCGAACTACTCGACGATGTTCAGCAGCACGATCCAGAACATCGTCAAGCAGATCCCCGGGTGGGCGCCCAACGGAGCCGGCACCAAGTTGGCTATCGGCGTGATCCTGCCGGACGAGGTCACCTCGACTCGGTACGTGGAGTTCGACGCGCCGGACCTGGCGACGGCCTTTACCGACGCGGGGCTCTCGACCTCGGAGTTCAATATCCAGAACGCCCAGGGTTCCGACGCCACGGAGATCACCGACGCGCAGGCCATGATCGCCAACGGCGCCAAGGTTTTGCTGATGGACCCGCTGGACGCGTCGACGGGGGCCTCGATCGAGGCGGCCGCCGCGAAGGCCGGGGTGAAGGTGATCGACTACGACCGCCTGACGCTCGGGGGCTCGCGCCAGTACTACGTGAGCTTCAACAACGTCCGCGTGGGTCAGTTGATCGGCCAGGGCATGCTGAGCTGCCTCGGCGCCTGGCACGTAAAGAAGCCGGTGATGTACGTCATGTACGGCGCGACCACTGACAACAACGCGACGCTGTTCGGCGAGGGCTACAACGCGGTGCTGAAGAGGAAGGGTTTTCACCCCGGTGAGGGCGCTCCGAGCACGGCCAACACGATCAACGAGAGCACCGGTACCTGGACGCCCTCGGTCGCGCTGACCGACTTCCAGGGCGCCTACTCGGCGCACCCGAACATCAACGCCGTGGTGACGCCGAACGACGAGAACGCCGCGCCGATCATCTCGTACCTGCAGAGCAAGGGTCTGAAGCCGAAGAAGATCCCCTTCACCGGCCAGGACGCCACGCTGACGGGCTTCCAGAACATCCTGGCGGGCTACCAGTGCGGCACCGTCTACAAGCCCATCTGGCTCGAGGCCCAGGCGGCCGCCACGCTGGCGTTCTACCTGGCGGCGGGCAAGACGCCGCCGGCCGGCCTGGTGAACGGCAAGACGGAGGACACCGTGTCGCACGTCGCGGTTCCCTCGGTGCTGCTGACGCCTAGCTGGGTGACCGCGCCGAAGATCGCGTCCACCGTGATCAAGGACGGGGTCATCAACCCGGTGGCTCTGTGCACCAACCAGCGGCCCACGGTCCACGGGTTCCGCGCGCCCACCTACGCGCAGGACTGCAAGACCTACAAGATTGCCAAGTAGGAAGTAACTGAGCCAACGATGGAACCCACCCCCGAGCCGCCCGTAGCATCATCCGAGACTGGTGGCTCGGGGGTGGGTTCGTCGATCGCGAACTCCCTCCTGAGCCTGCGCAACGTGACCAAGTCCTTCGGCGCGGTCCAGGCGCTGCGTCACGTCGACCTCGACGTGCCCCCGGGCAAGGTCACGGCGCTCATCGGGGACAACGGCGCCGGCAAGTCCGTCCTCATCCAGACCATCGCGGGAATCTTCCCGCCGAGCACTGGCGAGATGTACTGGCGCGGCGAGCGGGTGCACGTGCACAACCCCCGCAACGCCGCCGACCTGGGGATCGCGACGGTCTACCAGGACCTGGCGCTGTGCAACAATCTGGACATCGTCCAGAACATGTACCTCGGGCGCGAGGAGAAGCGCCACGGCGTGCTGGACGAGATCAAGATGGAACTCGAGACCAAGCGGCTGCTGGCCGATCTGTCGGTGACCACTGTGCAGTCGGTGCGCCAGCTCGTGGGATCGCTCTCGGGGGGGCAGCGCCAGTCAATCGCCGTGGCGCGCGCCGTCATGCGCGAGTCCCAGCTGGTCATCATGGACGAGCCGACCGCCGCGCTGGGGGTGTCGCAGACGGCCCAGGTGCTGGCGCTCGTGCGCAAGCTCTCGGAGCGCGGCATCGCGGTCCTCTTGATCTCCCACAACCTCAACGACGTGTTCAGCGTGGCGGACTACATCGCGGTGATGCACCTCGGCGTGCTGGTCAGCAGTGGTCCCATCGCCAACTACGACACCACGAGCGCGGTCGAACTCATCACCACCGGTGCGTCGGCCAAGGTGCCGTCGTCGCTGGTGCGTGCCGGACACGAAGGGTAGTGCGTCGGTGACTGACGTGAACGAACAACTGGAGCCCGTCACGGCGCCCATTGGGGGATCGACCTCGACGCCGAAGGCGACGGCTGGCGTGGCCGGCCAGATCCGCACGCAGTTCAAGCGACTGCGCAGTGGCGACACCGGTCTGGTGCCGATCACCGTCGGATTGCTGGTGCTCATCGTGTACTTCCAGGTGCGCAACTCGGTCTTCCTGTCGGCGAGCAACCTGACGAACCTGTCGATCCAGGCCACCATCTACATCCTGCTGGGAATGGCCGAGATCTGGCTGCTCCTGCTCGGAGAGATCGACCTCTCGGTGGGCTACGTGGCCGCTCTGGGCGGGGTCGTCGGAACGATTCTCACCGACTACCAGTTCCACTGGGCCTGGTACCTGGCGCTGCCGCTCGCGGTGCTGCTCACGACGCTGATCGGTGTGCTCAACGCGGTGCTGGTCATCCGCCTACGATTACCGTCGTTCATCGTGACCCTGGCCGGCTTCTTGATCTGGCAGGGAGCGGTCATCTACCTGGTGGACCACCAGGGCACCGGCGGGGCCGTGCCGGTCCAGGAGAAGGTCCTCTACGACCTGGTCGGAGGGAACCTGACGCCGGTGGCGACGTGGCTCTTCGTGCTGCTCTGCGTCGCGGGCGTGGCGTACCTCATGATTCGCGGCACGCAACGCCGCCGGGCGAACGGGCTCGACACCGTCCCCTTCTTTCTCACTCTCACCAAGATCGTCCTCCTAGTGGCGGTGGGGATCCTCCTGATCGTGGTGTTCAACGCGAATCGTTCGACGTTCGTCGTGCTGCGCGGCATGCCCTTCGCGGTACCGATCGACCTGGCCCTGCTGGCGGCGGGCACGTTCGTGCTCGCCAAGACCAGGACGGGTCGCTACATCTACGCGATCGGGGGCAACAGCGAGGCCGTGCGACGGGCGGGGGTGAGCGTGAATCGCTACCGCTTCATCGCCTTCGTCGCGACGGGCTTCACCGCCGGCATCGCCGGTCTGCTCTACTCCTCTCGCCTGGGCGGGATCTCGGACAGCATCGACCCGACGCTGACGCTGTACTCCATCGCGGCGGCGGTCATCGGCGGCACCAGCCTCTTCGGGGGTCGCGGCAAGATGGTCCACGCGGTGATCGGTGGGCTGATCATCGCCGTGATCTACAACGGCATGGCGCTGCTCAGCATGAGCCCACCCACGGTGTACATCGTGACGGGAATCGTGCTGCTGGCCGCAGTGACCATCGACTCGGTGGCCCGTCGCGGAGGGCCGCAGCTGCGCTGAGCCGCGTCCTAGTGGAGGTCGCGTAGGGCGTTGCGGCGGATCTTGCCGCTACCGGTGCGCGGCAGCGCCGCGACGTAGCGGATCTCCTTGGGCTTGGCCCAGGGGCCGATCCGTTCGGTGGCTGCCTGGCGCAACGCGTCATCCGGGTGGGCGCCGTCGCTCACCACGAGCGCGACGATGCGCTGGCCCCATTCGGGGTCGTCGACGCCGGTCACCGCGACCTCGCGCACGTGGTCGACGCCGCCCAGCACCGCCTCGAGGTCGTCGGGCCAGACCTTCTCGCCGCCGGTGGTGATCACGTAGCCCAGTCGCCCGCGCACGCGCACGCGTCCGTCGACCACCTCGCCGGCGTCACCGGTGGGGAACCAGTCGTGTCGTCCGTCCGGTCCGAGGACCGTCGGTCGCGGTGCGTGGCGGTAGGAGCGAAAGAGGGTGGGGCTGCGCACGGCGATCTCGCCGTCGATGGCGACCACGTCCACGCCGGGCAGGGCCACGCCGTCGTAGACGACGCCCGAGCCGGTCTCGGTCATCCCCCAGGTGGTGACCACGTTGTCCGGCAACTCGTGGGGCGGGCGCGCCCCCCCGAGCAGGACGGACTCGAAGCCGGACAGGTCGTGACGCGCGAGGTGCGCACGTACGATCGCGACGTGGGTGGCGCCGCGCGCGGGAGCGTCACCGATGGTGCTCTCGTCGCCCCATACGAGGGTGGCGTCGTCCAAGACCGCGCGCAGCACGACTGCCAGGCCACCGATGTGGTTGGCGGGCAGGCAGGGGTACCAGACCGGGGCGTGATCGTGGCGCAGGGTCGCTTGCGTCAGCCGGGCACTGGCGGCCAGCGCGCGCCAGGTGAGCTCGGCAGCCTTGGGTGGACCGCTGGAACCCGAGGTCAGCATCACGAGGCCGATCTCCTCGTCGACGCCTCGTCCGTCGGGTCGGGCGGTGAGTCCGTCCACACTGCGCACGTGCGTGGCGCCGAGGTGGGCGAGTTCCTCGAGCCGGCGCCGTGGCGACAGGCGCCGGTCCAGCACGCAGAACGCCTCACCGCGTTCGACCTGCTCCCGCACGACCCTCTCGAAGTTGGCGTCGAGGGGGAGGTCGAGTGCGGTGAGCGAGGCCACCTGGTGACTCTACCGGGGGCCCGTGGACGAGACGAGCGACCGGTCGGACCGGGGCCGGCGTAGCGAGGTGGCGCAGCGGAACGGTAGCGTGGTCGCCGTGACCGAGACCGTGATCCAGGGACCGCCCGATGACCCGCTCGACGAGTTCCGTTCGTGGCCGCTGCCGCAGTGGGAGCGGCGCGGCGAGTACGGTGACATCATCTACGAGGTGGCCGAGGGGATCGCGCGGCTGACGATCAACCGGCCGGAGCGGCGCAACGCGTTTCGCCCCCAGACGCTCTTCGAGCTCGAGGACGCCTTCGCGACGGCTCGCGACGACTCCTCGGTGGGGGCGATCATCCTCACCGGCGCGGGACCCGACGCGTTCTGCTCGGGCGGGGACCAGAAGATCCGCGGCGACGACGGCTACCTGGGTGACGACGACGTCGCCCGTCAGGGGATCGGGCGGCTGAACGTCCTGGACCTGCAGATACAGATCCGACGTCTGCCCAAGCCAGTCGTGGCGTCGATCGCCGGCTACGCCATCGGGGGCGGGCACATCCTGCACCTGGTGTGCGACCTGTCCATCGCCGCCGACAACGCGCGCTTTGGTCAGACCGGTCCGCGGGTCGGCTCCTTCGACGGCGGGTACGGCTCGTCGCTCCTGGCTCGCACGATCGGTCTGAAGCGCGCCAAGGAGGTGTGGTTCCTCTGTCGCCAGTACGACGCGGCTACCGCGCTCGACTGGGGTCTGGTCAACGCGGTGGTGCCGTTGGCCGACCTCGAGCGTGAGACCGTGGCGTGGTGCCGCCAGATGCTCACCCTGTCGCCGATCGCCCTGCGGATGGTCAAGGGCGGTCTGCACGCCGCGGACGATGGACTGGCGGGCGTCCAGCAGTTGGCCGGCGACGCGACCATGCTGTTCTACATGTCCGAGGAGGGCCAGGAGGGGCGCAACGCCTTCGTCGAGCACCGCTCACCCGACTTCTCGAAGTTTCCCAAGCGCCCGTGAGTGAGGCGCCGGGCGCGCTGCGCCGGTGGGTCCTGGCGGCGCGCCCGCGCACGCTGCCGGCGGCGCTGGTTCCGGTGGCGGTGGGCGCGGGCGTGGTGCGGCCGGCCCCGATCGCGTGGCTGAACACGATGCTGTGCGTCGTGGTCGCCCTTGCCCTGCAGATCGCGACGAACTACGCCAACGACTACTCCGACGGGCGTCGGGGCACCGACGAGGAACGGGTCGGTCCGTTCCGCCTGACGGCATCGCGCCTCGTCGCGCCGGAGCGCGTTCACCAGGCCGCGTGGGCGTTCTTCGGTGTCGCGGCGGTGGCGGGGCTGTGGCTGTCGGCGCGCACGTCGTGGTGGCTGGTCGCCCTCGGAGCGAGCGCCATCGCCGCTGGTTGGCTCTACACGGGAGGGCCGCGCCCGTACGGGTACTACGGCTACGGTGAGCTGTTCGTCCTGGTCTACTTCGGCTTCGTCGCCACCCTCGGCACCGCCTACGTCCAGGGCCACGGGGTCGGCGCGGCCGCCTGGTGGTGGGGCCTGGCCGCCGGTGCGATGGCCTGCGCCCTGCTCGAGGCGAACAACCTGCGCGACGTCGACGGCGACCGCGCCGCGGGCAAGCACACGCTGGCCGCGCGCCTCGGGCGCGAGCGCGGCTCCTGGCTCTTCGTCGGGTTTGTCGTCGCGGTGGTGGTCGGGGCCCTCGCGGCCCGCGAGCCGCTGGTGGCGCTGGTGGCGCTGGTGGTCTACGCGCCCGGGGTGCGCGTCGCGTTCTCGCCGCGTCGGGGTCGCGACCTACTGGTTCTCTTGCGCTACTCGTCGCGCGCTCAGCTCGTGGTCGGCGCGGCGGCTCTGGTGGCCTTCGCCGCTCGCGGGTCGTAGCGTCAGCGCGCGAGGAAGGTGAGGAGCGCCGCCGCGGTGGCGTCGGGCTGTTCGAGGTGCGCCGCGTGCCCGGCGTGCGCAATGACGCCGTACTCGCCGCGAGGCACGGCGTCGGCCAGAGCCTGCGCCTCGGCCCGGAACTTGGAGTCGCGCTCGCCGGCCAGGGCGAGCAGGGGCGCGCGCACCTCCGCGAGCTGCGGGTCGAGCCACCGCTGGGTGCCGGTGCCCGCCCGGCGCAGGGAGTCGGCGAGGCCCCGCGCATCACGGCTGCGCGCCGCGCGCTCGCCGGCGTCGGGAGCCAGGGAGGCGAAGAGGGGCTGGGCGAGCCACTCCTCGAGGAACGCGTCGGTGCCCACCTCCTCGAGGTGCTCCGCCAGCGCCTCGTCGCGACGTCGTCGCGCCGCGCGTTCCTCGGGGTCCTCGATCCCGCGCGAGGCTCCGAGAACCACCACTCGCGCGACGCGCGAGGGAGCGCGCAGGGCGACGTGCAGCGCGACCCGGCCCCCGAAGGAGTACCCCCCCAGGTCGACCGGCGCCGGCCCCACGGCGTCGAGGACCCACTGCGCGATCTCGTCGAGCGAGCCGCTGAGCGCGTGCGCGTCGCCGTGTCCGGGCAGGTCCAGCGTCCAGACCTCGTGAGATCCTGCCAGAATGGAGCGAAAGCGCGACGCCGACGAACGGGTCTGCGTGAAGCCGTGCAGCCAGACGAGGGGTGGTCCGTCACCGTCACGGTGGACCTGGAGGAGTGACATTGCTAGAGAGCGTACCGAGCCCGAGTGAGGTGCAGGCCACCTTCGCCGCCACCCTCGTCGACGAGTGGGTGCGGGCCGGGCTGCGCGAGGTCGTGATGTGTCCCGGGTCACGATCGACGCCGCTGGTCCTCGCCTGCAGCGCCCGTGACGACGTCACGCTTCACGTGCGCCTCGACGAGCGCAGCGCCGGCTTCTTCGCGCTGGGGCGGGCGCTGGCCGGCGGGCGGCCCGTGGCGGTCGTGGTGACCAGTGGAACGGCTGCGGCGGAGTTGCACGCGGCGGTGGCCGAGGCGGATCTCGCGGGCGTGGCGCTGCTGGTGGTGACGGCGGACCGACCCCCCGAGCTGCGCGGCGTCGGAGCGCCCCAGACGATCATCCAGCGCGACCTCTTCGCCTCGATGGTGCGCCGCTTCGAGGAGCCGGGCGTGGCGCGCTGGGAGGCGTCGGGAACGTGGCGCCCCCTGGCGAGCCGTCTGTGGCGCGCCGCGAGCGGTGACGTCACCTCGGGATCACCCGGACCGGTGCACCTGAACGCCGCCTTCGTCGAGCCGTTGGTGGCCACTGCGCGTCCCACGCCGCCGGGGCGCGCGCACAACAACCCGTGGCGCCAGTCGACGCCCGCGCCTCCGGTTCGCGCCGCGCTCCAGGTGGGTGGGGCGCGCGTCCTGGCCGTGGTCGGACACGGCGTCGCGCGCGAGGTCGTCGAGCGATGCTGGGCACTGGACTGGGTGCCCGTCGGGGATGCCACGACGCCCGCGACGCTGCCCTACGTGGATGCGCTGCTGCGCGGGGACGACTTCGCGCAACGGGCTCGACCGACGCTCGTGGTGCGCCTCGGGGGATTGGCGGCGTCCAAGGTCCTCCAGGAGCGGCTGCGCGAGTGGGGCGTGCGCACGGTGGCATTGAGCGGGGCTGGCGAGGTGGCGGACCCCGACGGCCTGGTGAGCGAGGTCGTCGCGGGTCTGCCCGACGCCGAAGACGCGACGTTGCGTGGCGACGCGCGGTACGCGCAGTGGTGGCGGGGCGCGTCGGCGCGCGTCGAACAGTGGGCCAGTGAGCGGATCGACGCGGGAGGCCTGAGCGAGCCCGCCGTGGCGAGGGTCGTGGTGGCGGCGAGCACGCACCACGACGTGGCGCTCGTGGTGGGATCGTCGATGCCGGTGCGCGACGTGGAGTGGTGGGCGCCGGCTCGCCACGCGGCGACGTACGCGAACCGGGGCGTCAACGGCATCGACGGCGTCGTGTCCACGATGCTGGGCGTCGGTGCGGGGCAGCGCGTGCTCGGCCTGGTGGGCGACCTGACGGCGTTGCACGACGTGTCGGCCCTGGTGGACGGCGTGGGTGGCGCGGACTCGTGCGCGGTGCTGGTAGTCGTCGACAATCACGGTGGTGGCATCTTCTCCTTTCTGGCGCCCGCGCGCGAACTGGCGCCCGAGCGTTTCGAGCGACTGTTCGCCACGCCGCGCGGACACGACTTGGTCGCCGTCGCGCGCGCGTTCGGTCACGGGGGTGAGCGCATCGCCACCGCCGACGGGTTGCGCGCCGCCATCGACGCGGGCCTGACGCGTCCGGGATTGAGCGTGCTGGTGGTCGACGTGCCCTCGCGCGAGGAGAACGTGACGCTCCACGACGCCCTGGTGGACGAGGTGGCGGCGCTGGGGGAGTGGCGATGATCGCCGTGACGCTGCCCAGTTCGCTGCTGGCGGCCTTCCCCCTGGCCTTCGCCGCGGGACTCGTGTCGTTCGTGTCCCCGTGCGTCCTGCCACTTCTCCCGGGCTACGTGGCCTTCCTCGGTGGCGCCACGGGCCGGGTGGACGGGCGTTCCGGGCGGGGTCGCGCGGTGGTGGGATCCATCGCCTTCATCGTTGGCTTCGCCCTCGTGTTCGTCAGCTTCGGGGCCCTGTTCGGCGGCTTGGGCAGCTCCCTGCGCGCCCACCAGCGCCTGCTGGAGGTGGTCTTCGGTGCGGTCACCATCGCCCTGGGCCTGTTCTTCGCGGGGTGGTGGCCGTCGTCGTGGCTCGAGCGGGACCGACGCGTGCACCGCGTGCCGCGGGTCTCGGTGCTCGGCGCGGCGCTGCTGGGATTCACCTTCGCCCTGGGCTGGACGCCGTGCGTGGGTCCCACGCTCGGCGCCATCCTCGGGCTGGCGGCGTCGTCGTCGGGCGCGACGGCGCTGCGTGGCTCAATACTGGCCTTCGTGTACTGTCTCGGACTCGGCCTGCCGTTCGTGATCGCCGCGCTGGCCACCGAGTGGATGGCGAGCGCGTCGGCCTGGCTGCGACGCCACGCGGTGCTGATCGGCCGCGTCGGCGGCGTGCTGCTCATCGTGATCGGCCTCGCGGAGGTGTCGGGGGCGTGGCAGACCTTCGTCCTCTGGCTCCAGGTGCACTTCCCCGCCAGTACCACTCTCTTGTGACCGCGGCGCTCTCGTAGACTACGACGATGACGTTGCGTGAGGATTGGCGTTTTCGGGGCCTGGTAGCCCAGATCACCAACGACGCCGTCCTGGACCGGCTGGAACGTGGTGGGGTCAGTGCCTACATCGGCTTCGATCCCACGGGTCCCTCACTGCACCTGGGGCACCTAGTCCCGCTGTGCAACCTGCGCCGTCTCCAGTTGGCGGGAAACCGCCCCATCGCGCTGGCTGGCGGCGGCACGGGGCTCATCGGCGACCCGAGTTTCAAGGACGTGGAGCGACCGCTGCTGTCCGTCGAGCAGATCGAAGCCAACGTGGGCTCCATCGGCGAGCAGATGAGTCGCTTCTTGGACTTCTCCGCACAGGCCGGTCCGTCGCGGGCTCTGCTGCTCAACAACGCGACCTGGCTAACGACGGTGACACTGACCGACTTCCTGCGCGACGTCGGCAAGCACTTCACGGTCAACCAGATGATCGCCAAGGAGTCGGTGCGCTCGCGGCTGGATCGCGACGACGTCGGACTGTCGTTCACGGAGTTCTCGTACATGCTGTTGCAGGCCTACGACTTCTTGCGGCTGCACCTCGACTACGACTGCACCCTGCAACTGGGCGGGTCGGACCAGTGGGGCAACATCACGGTGGGCACGGAGCTGGTGCGCAAGGTGACCGGCGACGTGGTCGACGGCGTGACCGTGCCGCTGCTGTTACGTGCCGACGGCAAGAAGTTCGGCAAGTCCGAGGGTGGCAACGAGCGCGTCTGGCTCGACGCGACGATGACGACCCCCTACGCGATGTACCAGTATCTGCTCAACACCGACGACGTCCTCGCGCCGCAGCTCCTGCGCTACGTGACGTTCCTGGATCACGCGACAATTGCCGAGCTCGACGAGTCGCTGCGCACGGCACCCCAGGAGCGTCGGGCGCAGCGCGCCCTGGCCACGGAGGTGGTGTCGCTGGTCCACGGAGAGCAGGCGGCCCAGCACGCGCAGCGCGCCGGTGCGGCGCTGTTCAGCGACGCGATCGGGGAACTGGACGAGGCCACGTTGCTGCAGGTGGTGGCGGACGCGCCGTCGTCGTCGATCAGCCGCGGTGAGCTCTCCGAGGGGATGGACCCGGTGGACCTGGTCGTACGCTGCTCGCTGGCCTCGTCGCGCGGAGAGGCGCGGCGATTCCTCGAGCAGGGCGGCGTGTACGTCAACAACGCTCGACTGGGGGCGGAGGACCGTGTGGACCTGCGCCGGACGCTGCACGACCGCTACCTCGTGGTGCGACGGGGGCGTCGTCAGATGCACCTCGTGGTCGTTCGGTGATTCGACGCATTGGCGTACTGGTCGCCGCGGGTCTGCTGCTCAGTGCGTGCGGCTCGACCAGTGCCACGAACGCGCTGCGCCAGTGGTCACGCCAGAGTGCCTTCACCTCCGCGCTCGCGACGGTGCGCGGTGACGCGCGTCGTGCGGTCGGGGAGTTGCGCGCGCCTTCGTCGAGTCCGAGTGTGCTGCACACCGTGTGCGCCGTGCTGGCCTTCGACGTCGAGCAGGCGCAGGCGTCGCTGCCGACTCCCGACTCCCAGACGACCAATCTCCTGTCACGGGCGTACTCGCGGTTCTTGATTGGCGCCAACCAGTGCTACCAGGCCAGCACACCGTCGCGCTCGCTCGCGGTGGCGTCCCTGGAGCAGGCCGGGGCGACCTTGGCCGAGGCCGCGGCGCGCGTGCGCGCCTCGACCGGTGGGCCCTAGGGGCGCGGACGCAGATCGATCTCGAGGCGCAGAATGCCATCCTCCAGCGACGCGACCGCGTCGCCCAGCATGGCGTAGTCCTGAAAGTCGATGCGGGCCGCCTCCAGGAAACGCTGGCGTTCGGGTCCCTCGACCGGGGGCAGACCCCGTCGTTTTACCGCTTCAGCGCGCTCGCGGAAGCGCAGGACCATCTGTTGGGGGTCGAAGTCGTCGCTCACGAGATGATGCTAGGTGCTCGGCTCCACGACGCGTCGTAGTTGGTAGGATGGACTCGCAGAACGGTGCCGAGCGCCGTGGTCGCCGTCGGTGTTGACCCGCGACCAGTGAGGAGTTGACGTGAAAAAAGGCCGCCATCGTCGGTTCGTTGAGGCTCGCGAACTAAAGCGTTCCACTGGTCCGCGCGCCACGACGTGCCCGGAGTGCGGCGCCGCGCCCGAGGACGTGCACGCGGAGTGGTGCCTCGCCGAGGAGGATCGCTTCGACGAGATCCTTGGTTCACTGCCTCGTCCGACCTTCCCCGAGGAGGATCCGCTGGCCGCCGAGGGCTAATGGGATCGTCGTACGACGGGGTGAGCCAGACGGGTCGCGCGGGGCCGGGCGCCTCGCTCGTCGAGGTACGCCATGAGTCGGTCGTAGACGGGACGCCCCACCATCGCGACCAGTTCGTCGGCCATCGAGTCGGCGACCCGTTGGCGCCCGATGAAGGCCTCCGGCGCCTCGGTGCACCACCAGTGGAAGTCACTGCCGCCAGCACCCCAGTGCGAGCGGTCCCACTGCGTGATGGTGGTGGTCACGTGGCCGGCGTCGTCGACGGCCTCTTCACGGCGCAGGGGAAGTTGCCAGCACACCTCGGGCTTGAGCGGGATGTAGCTCTCGTCGTTGTCCATCGCCAGGACGTGTAGCGCGCACCCCGGGCCCCGGGCGAAGCCGGGTCGGTTGAGGAAGATGCAGGCACCCTGCACCAGGCGGGTGACGATCTCGCCGTTGCGCTTCACGCGGGTGGTTCCCCGGCGGCCCTTGGCCCGGAACTGCCACTGGTCGTCGCTCAGGCGGGTGGCGGCTTTCTCGACACGGCGCCGGTCCTTCTCGCTGCTGAAGTGGGCCCCGTAGCTACAGCAACCCTGGGCGAGCTCGGGGGTTGGCTCGGTCAGCACGCCCTGGCAGCCGCGTCCGAAGATGCACGTCCAGTTGCTCTCCAGAAACGTCACGTCGAAGAGCCAGGTCCGATCGCGGCGCTCGTCGTCGAAACTGATCCACTCGTGGGCGTCGGGCGGCACGGAGGTCACGGGGAGAAACTTAGCGCGTCGAACTTCATGTCTTCCCCTCTAGACTTTGGCCCGTGACGACACTCGAGACGTTCGACATTCTGACGCTCACGGACGAGGCGAAGGGAGTCGTTCTCGACGCCCTGGCCAACGAGGCCAACAGCGAGGGTCTCGCTCTCTACGTGGAGGTGACGGGTACACGGGGCGCCGGCTACGCCTACGACCTCTACTTCTCCGAGCGAGCCGACGCGCCGGTGAACGCCACGGTCGGTCGTGTCGGCGAGCTGACGATCGTGATCCCGTCCGCCAGCGTGGAGCGTCTGCGCGGCAGTCGGTTGGAGTTCGCCGCCGACGGTGGCGGCGGACTGGTGCTGGTGAACCCGAACAGCCCGACGCCCGAGGAGATGAACCCCGGAGTCCCCGCGGAGATCCTGGCCTACGGCCTGGACGGACCACTGGGCCAGTTCGCCATGACCGTGCTGGAGCAGCACGTGAACCCGTCGATCGCCTCCCACGGGGGGCGCGTCGACCTGGTGTCGCTCGACGAGGAGAAGAAGATCGCCTACGTGAAGTTGTCGGGCGGTTGCCAGGGTTGCGCGATGAGCCGCCTGACGCTGAGTGACGGGATCGAGGCCACGCTGCGCGACGCGATCCCGGATCTGCGCGACGTGGTGGACGTGACCGACCACGCGCTGGGCGTGAACCCGTTCTACTCGAGTTAGCGTCATCGGCCCCTCGCGGTACGAGCGTGTCGAGCGCTCTCGAACGGGCTCGGGTCGGGCGTCGAGAGTTCGTCCGCCGCGCAACGGGTGCGATCCACCTCACGGGGGTTCCCGGTTCGTGAGCTGACTCGGACGTCGTCGCGCGTCGCCTCCGTTGGGTGAGGAGAACGGCTCGCACGTCGGCTGGCGGCTGATCGAGGCGTCTCGCCACTCACGGGGCCGAGATCGCGGTGCGGGTGTCGCCGTCGTTCCGCGGGGGCGTCGGCGCATCTCTCGGGAGCTAGGACCTCTACCGACCCGCGACGCGTCACGGCGTCTCGGGGTGCGATCGGTCGGTCGGTCTCGAGCCACTGACCCGCGCCGCGTCGTTGGGAACGCGGACGTCTCCGGGGCGCGAGCGACGCGCCGTGGCGGACCGCGTCCGTTCGCCCGCGGTGGCCAGCTCACCAGGATCACGGGCCACCGGGTCGGCGCCGCCCGCCTCCACGCCACGGTGTCCCCGTGTCGACGTTGGCTCTACAATCGAGTGATGTTACGCTTCCTGACCGCGGGCGAGAGCCACGGACCATCCCTCAGCGTCATCGTCGAGGGCTTGCCGGCGGGACTCGCGGTGTCGCTCGAGCAGGTGGGCGACGAGCTGGCGCGACGTCGCCTGGGTTTCGGTCGTGGGCCGCGCATGCGCTTCGAACGCGACGAGATCCGCCTGATCGGCGGCGTGCGCCACGGTCGCACCCTGGGCTCACCAGTCGCCGTCGAGGTCCTCAACTCCGAGTGGCCCAAATGGGTGGACGAGATGTCGGCCGCGCCCGGCGAGCCCTCGAGGCGGTTGACGGCGCCGCGGCCCGGCCACGCCGATCTCGCCGGGATGCAGAAGTACGGCTTCGACGACGCGCGCGACGTGCTGGAGCGGGCTAGCGCGCGCGAGACGGCGGCGCGCGTGGTGGCCGGGGCGCTGGCCAAGCAGTTGCTCGGCGAGATCGGCGTGCGGGTGCTCAGCCACGTGGTGCGAATAGGGGCCGTCGTCAGCCCCGAGGGCCTGCGGCCCGCACCGGACGAGCTCGACGTCGTGGACGCCAGCGAGGTTCGCTGCCTGGATCCGGGTGCCGCCGAGGCCATGATCGCGGAGATTCGCGCCGCCGCTAAGGAGGGTGACTCGCTCGGTGGGGTCGCGGAGGTCGTCGCCTACGGCGTTCCGGTGGGACTGGGCAGCTACGTGCACTGGGATCGCAAGCTCGACGGCTTGTTGGCCGGGGCTCTGATGAGCATCCAGGCCGTGAAGGGCGTCGAGATCGGCGACGGGTTCGCTCAGGCTGCGCAGCGCGGCAGTGTCGCGCACGACGCGATCGTGCGCGAGGACGAGCGTCGCGAGACGGGCGGCTACGCGCGGCGCAGTGACCACGCCGGGGGCATCGAGGGTGGCGTGTCCTCGGGTGCGCCCGTGATCGTGCGAGTGGCGATGAAGCCCCTGGCCACCCTCAATCGGCCCGTACTGGAGACGGTGGACGTCGCGACTGGCGCGTCGACCGTGTCGTTCAAGGAGCGCACCGACGTGACGGCCGTGCCCGCGATGGGGGTGGTGGCCGAGGCGATGACCGCGCTGGTCCTGGCGGTCGAGGCGCAGCGCAAGTTCGGCGGGGATAGCGTCGCGGAGTTCGTGCGCAACTACGAGACCTACGTCGACTCGCTGGGGCGCACTCTGTCGGGCGCGCGGGTGTCCTGAGTGGCTCGTCTCGTGCTCGTGGGCCTACCTGGCGTCGGGAAGTCGGCGGTGGCGCGCGCGTTGGCCGCGCGTTGGGCGTGCGACTGGCGCGACACCGATGACCTGGTCGAGGCGCGCGTGGGGGTTACGGTGGGCGAATTGCTGCGCACGCGCGGTGAGGGCGCTCTGCGCGACGTGGAGGTCGAGGTCTTGCGAACGGCGCTGGCGAGTGACGCCGTCGTGTCCACGGGTGGAGGTGTGGTGAGCCGTGACGAGGCGCGCGCTCTCTTGCGCGAGGAGCCGACGATCTGGCTCGACTGCGCCGACGAGGTCGTCGCGTCGCGCGTGAGCGACGGCGACCGGCCGCTGCTGGGCGAGGACCCTCGCGCCGCTCTCGGAGAGCTGCGCGAACGCCGCGAGGCGTGGTACCGCGAGGTGTCTCGCGAGCGCGTCGACGCCGCGAGCGAGCTCGATGAGGTCGTCGATGCCGTGATCGAGGTCAGCGGACGGGTGGCACCGTGCGGGTGACCGTTGACCTGGGCCATCGCGCGTACGACGTGGTGATGGGGGCGGGCGTACGACGAGATCTGGCGTCCCTGATCCAGGCGCGCGCACCGCGCGCGCGCGCGGCGGCGATCATCACCTCGGGCTCCCTGCGTCGCCAGCCGTGGTTCGACCTCGACACCGGGGTGGAGCAGCACGTCGTCGAGGTGCCCGAGGGCGAGGCGGCGAAGGACTGGACGGAGCTGGGTCGACTCTGCGAGTCGCTGGCCGAGTTGGGCCTGTCGCGCTACGACGTGGTGGTGGGCGTCGGCGGGGGCGCCGTGACCGATGTCGCCGGACTGGCGGCCGCGCTCTACCAGCGCGGACTGGCGGTCGTGCACGTCCCGACGTCGCTCGTGGCCCAAGTCGACGCCGCCATCGGGGGCAAGACGGCCGTGAACCTGACGTCCGGCAAGAACCTGGTCGGCGCGTTCCATCAGCCCGTGGGCGTCCTCTGTGACACCGAGACCCTGACCACGCTCTCGGAGCGCGAGCGCATCGGTGGCCTGGGCGAGATCGCGAAGTGCTGGCTACTGGAGGACCGCCGGGCCGCGGACCTGGCGACGACGCCGCTGAGCAGCCTGGTGACGATGGCGGTGCAGCTGAAGGCGGGGCTGGTGATGCTCGACGAGCGTGACGGGAATCAGCGCGCACTGCTCAACTACGGTCACA
The DNA here is from genome assembly GCA_021786095.1 of Actinomycetes bacterium. Classification (GTDB taxonomy): domain Bacteria; phylum Actinomycetota; class Acidimicrobiia; order Acidimicrobiales; family RAAP-2; genus RAAP-2. The sequence goes on from JAJYNX010000071.1 coordinate 16,489, forward strand.
CGCTGGGTCACGCCCTCGAGCTGTTGGCCCTGGAGCGTGAGGCCGACGAGCTGCGTCACGGCGAGGCCGTGGCGATCGGGCTGGCCTACGCCGTACGGCTGGCCCACGCCCTCAGCCGTGTCGGGTCGCGCGAGGTGGCCAACCACGACCAGGTGCTGCGCGCACTGGGTCTGCCCGCCCGCCTGCCATCCTTCGCCTCGACCAACGCTCTGGTCACGGCGATGGGTCGCGACAAGAAGACGCACCACGACCTGACCTTCGTCCTTCCCGGCCCCACGGGTTTCGAGGTGGTGCGTCGCGTCGAGCCGCGCGTCGTCGCGGAGGTGCTCGACCAGTTCCGGGGTGAGTCGTGACGCGTCAGGTCCTGCTCCTGTCGGGACCGAACCTTGACCGGCTGGGTACGCGCAGCCCGGAGATCTACGGCTCGGCAACGCTCGCCGAGCACGTCGCTCGGGCCAACGTCGTGGCCGCCGCGCACGACCTCGAGGTGCGACACCTGCAGTCGAACTTCGAGGGCGACCTGATCGAGGCCGTGCGCGACGCGACCGACTGCGTGGCGATCGTGATCAACGCCGGTGCTCTCACCCATACGTCGTGGGCGCTCGCCGACGCTCTGGCCGCCTTCGAGGGGGTCGTCGTCGAGGTGCACCTGTCGAATCCGGCCGCGCGCGAGCCCTTTCGCCACCTCAGCACCCTCGCGGGAGTCGCGGACGGCTCGATCGCGGGCTTCGGTGGGCTGAGCTACGAGTTGGCTCTGGAGGCCGTGGCACGCCTCGTCGCTGACGGCGAGCCCTCGCCGCCCGCCGCCTAGAATGGGGCACCACTCGCGAAAGGCTTCGGGCACATGGCCGCCATCTCCAGCAACGACATAAAGAACGGCATCACGCTGAAGGTGGACGACGGGCTGTTCACGGTGATCGAGTTCCAGCACGTCAAGCCGGGCAAGGGCGGCGCCTTCGTGCGGACCAAGTTGCGCAACGCGCGTACCGGCGCGGTCATCGAGCGTACCTACCGGTCCGACGAGCGTCTCGAGCAGGCGATCATCGACAAGCGCGACGTGCAGTACCTGTACCGCGACGGCGACGACTACGTCTTCATGGACCAGTCGACGTACGATCAGCTCTCGATGCCCGCCGCGAGCCTCGGCGAGGCGGCGAACTTTCTCGTCGAGACGGGCAAGGCCATGCTGGTCCTGCATGACGACGAGATCATCGGTGTGGAGCTGCCGGCGTCGGTCGAGCTCACGATCACCGAGACCGAGCCGGGAGTCCAGGGTGACCGGGTCTCGGGGGCGCGTAAGCCCGCCACGCTGCAGACGGGCTACGTCGTCCAGGTTCCGCTCTTCGTAGGGCCGGGCGAGGTGATCAAGGTGGACACCCGCAGCGGTGAGTACATCACGCGCGCCTGATGAGCGAGTTGGGTGCGAGGCGCCACCGCGCGCGCGAGCGCGCCCTCGAGATCCTCTACGAGGCGGCCATCAAGGAACGCCCGCTCGAGTCGGTGTTGGCCGCCCTGACGGTTGCCCCCGACGACTACGCCGTGGCGCTCGTGCGCGCCGCCGAGGCGTCCCGCGAGCGCGCCGACGTGCTCATCGAGCAGAACTCGCACGCCTGGGCGCTCGAGCGTCTCGCGCTGATCGATCACCTGATCATGCGTCTCGCCCTGGGGGAGTGGTGGAGTGACGGCGCGCCGCCCACAGCCGTGATCCTGGACGAGGCGGTGGAGCTGGCCGTGACGTACTCGACCGACGGATCGGGCGCCTTCGTCAACGGCGTGCTGGCGGCGTGCGTCGCCGGGGGGCGCTGAAGAGACGTGCCGGGCATGTCGCCACGGACGCTCGATCTGACGAGCAGTCTGGTGGTGAGCCCCTTCCACCACGAGGCCTTCGTCACCCTCCTCGTCTGGATCTGTGTACTGGGTGAGCTCGTCCTCGTGGGCTCGGTCGTCACCCGACGAATCTTCACGTTCAATCTGGGGCCATCGAGTCTTGAGGAGCCACGCGCGCGCACGTTGCTGCGTCGCGCCTTCGGCGCCCTGTGGCTGCTTGACGGTGTCCTGCAGTTCCAGTCGGCGATGCCCTTGGGGCTGGGCTCGCGGGTGGTGCGACTCATGGCGGTGGGCACGCCCGGGTGGCTTCACACGATGATGCTCGACGCGGTGGGGATCTGGAACCTGCACCCCGTGGTCCTCGCCGCGGGGGTGGCGTGGCTGCAGGTGGGATTGGGGATCGGGCTGCTGGTCGCCAGTGGGACGACGAGCCGGTGGTTCGCGGGAGCGTCGGTGGCCTGGGCGACCCTCGTGTGGCTCCTCGGCAATGGCGCCGGTGGGCTCTTCGCACACGGCGGCTCCGTGCTGTTCGGCTGGCCCGGGGCGACGTTCTTCTACGCGCTCGCGGGCGTCTTCCTGGCGCTGTCGCCTGCGGCGTTTCGGCGTTTGTTCTCGCGCGTCACTCTGCGAGTCGTCAGCGTGGTGCTGGGCACCGGCGTCGTCCTCCAGTGCCTGCCCGCGGCCAACTTCTGGCGCGGCGGGCCGAGCAACGCCGTGGCCGCGATGGCCCGATCGATGACGAGCGCGGCTCAGCCCCACTGGCTGGCGGCGATCGTGCGAGCCACCGGCGACGTCGCCGCGACGATGGGCGGCGGGTTCAACGTCGTCGTGATCCTCTGGCTTGGCGTCACGGCAGTTGGTCTGTGGACGTCGGTCGGCACCCAACGTCGTTGGGCGGTGTGGTCGCTCGTGGCGGGGGCGCTCGTGGGGTGGGTGGCGATCCAGGACACCGCCCTGTTCGGTGGGCTGGCGACCGACGTGAACTCTCTGGTGCCCCTCGCCGTACTGGTCGCGTGCGCCGCGCCACGCCTGGTGCAGGGCACTGCGCCGTCGCGGCGCGCGGTGCGGATACCACGCTCGGTCAGCGCGGGCGTGAGCGCGGTCGTGGTCGCCTTCGCCGTCGCGATGGTGGCGGTGACCGTGGTCGCGATGGGCGTGGCGAGCGCGTCGGGCGCCGAAACCGCACTGTTCGTCGCGCGCAACGGGCCGGCGGTCGCGACCGACACGCCGGCGCCGCGCTTCACCTTGATCGATCAGCGGGGGCAGCCCTACTCGCTCGGCGAGCACCGCGGGCGGGTGACGCTGCTCACCTTCCTCGACCCGCACTGCTGGACGGACTGCCCGCTGCTGGCTCAGCAGTTGGCGCACCTGCGCTCGCAACTTCCCAGGCGAGCGCGTCTCGACATCGTGGCGATCGCCGCCGACCCCTACTTCGAGAGTCTCCACGACGTGCGGACCTTCATCGCGACCCGGGGCCTGGCTCGCGTACCCGACTTCTACTTCGTCACTGGTCCACTGGCCACGATGCGACGGGTGTGGGCGCGCTACGGGGTGGCGGTGATCATGCGTCGGGGTGATCGCATGAGCATCCACTCCGACGTGATGTTCCTGATCTCGCCGCGCGATCGACTGCGCTGGGTGATCCCCGACGTCCCGTCCGCGAGCTCGTCCGCGCAGGCGTCCGCCGTGGCAGAGCTTCGCGGACTCCTCGCTGGCGAGGGCGTCCGCTGAGAGACTTCTTCGCGATTGAACCGTGATGCGTCGAAGTACTGGATCCAATTAGGTCTGTCGCCACGCGTCACCAGTGAAGAAAGGCACTCGATACGTGGCCCCCTTATGGCTGAGTGGGCGGGGCCTCACCACGTGGGTCGTCGCGTGAGTCGTCGCGTGGCTCGTGGTCACCGTGAACGCGGCGCAGGTACTCGTTGTAGGTCGAGAGGGCCTCAGAGTCTGTCTCTGAGCCATTTTGCTGCCTTTTCGGAGTCGCTCCCCGCTCGTCCGCGAGGAGCCGGTGCCACAGGTAGACGGCGTAGGAGCCGAAGATGGGCCACTCGAACACGTAGGCCCACGACAGGGTGTTGCCACCCAGTGCTCGGTAGATTTCAATAATAAATGCAGAAATGCAGATGAACTCGGCTGTGAGAAGTCCTAGGTGAATCCCAAGGATTCTCTTACTATTGCTCGCCACAATTCTCCACTTTAGGTCGCGGGCCCGTTACTCTCGGAGTCGAGGTTCCTACGTAGCGCCGAGTCGCGAGGAGTGATGTATGTCAAAGGGAGGGAGATTGGCTACCAGTCTCGTGCTCTTCTTGGTGGCGGTCGGCCTGGTGGTGTGGGGGGTTGCGGGCCTGCTGACGCCGGGGACGCCGGGCGGGGAGATGAACTTCACGCACGCCCAGGCCCCGGGCCAGCCGGTCAACCTCACGGTTCAGACGGTCGGCGCCATCGGATTCGGCTCGCACCCCACCTGGGTGTCGTACCTGACCAAGGACCCCGCGTCGGGCCACTGGATCCAGGACAACACGTGGGTGCTGCCGGCGCACACGGTGATCGACATGACGGTGTACCAGTACGACTCGGGCAGCCCGCTGCGCAACCAGGAGTGGGGACAGGTCCAGGGCACCATCGGTGGGTCGGCGACCATCAACGGCGCGAACTACAGCGTGTACAACTCCAACTCCGGCAACGGGGTCGGTCACACCTTTTCGGTACCCGAGTTGGGCCTGAGCGTGCCGCTGATCGGCGTGTCGGCCAACGCCCAGGTCTGCGGCGCGGGTCCCTGCCACACGTCCTCACCGCACAACGTGATCAAGTTCAGCTTTAAGACGCCCGGGCCGGGCAACTACCACTGGCAGTGCTTCGTGCCCTGCGGGCTGGGCTACCTGTTCGGAAATGGAGGCCCGATGTCAACGGAGAACTACATGGGTGGCTTCTTGGACGTGGTGCACGCATCATGAGCGACGCCACCACCTCCAACGACGCCCCCGTCGTGCACCACCTGCGCCGGATGACGAGCATCTGGGTGGTGCTCTCGGTGATCGGTGACCTGCTGTTCTGGTTCCTCGTCGGCCCCCACGTACCGCCGGGAGCCATGACCGACCAGGCGGTCAGCAACCGCTTCGATTTCAACATCCTCTTCGTGATCGCCCTGCCCGTGATGATCGGGGTCTGGGTGTACCTGGGCTACGTCATCGTGATGTGGAGCGAGAAGCGGTCCACGGCACCGGCCTTCGGCGGTCCGGAGGCGCGGGGCAACCGTCGCACCCAGGTGCTGTGGATCACCATCACCTCCATCGCGGTGCTCTTCGCCGCCGGCTTCGGCACGGTCGAGTTGATCATCAACAACGGGTCGGGCGGAGGCGAGGGCCCGAACCCGGTGTGGATGCCCACGGGCGCGGCCCAGGCCGAGACCGCGGCGCTCAAGGGAACGGCTACCTGGGCGCCCGGTAGTGACAAGGTCCTCCCGGTGCAGGTGATCGCCCAGCAGTGGAAGTTCACCTACCGCTACCCGACGTTCGGCGGCTTCGAGACGCCCAACCTGATCCTGCCCGTGAACACGGAGATCGCCTTCAACGTCACGTCGTTGGACGTGATTCACAGCTTCTGGGCGTACCAGCTGAGTGTGAAGGCGGACGCCAACCCCAGCGTGAACGACGTGGCGTTCACCAAGACCGAGCACACGGGGAACTTCACGGTGCGCTGCAGCGAGCTCTGTGGACTCTGGCACGGCGCGATGTTCGACTACGGCAAGGTCGTCTCGCAGAGCGCGTTCGAGAGCTGGGCCACGTCGACCGAGGCGGCGAACGCCGCCAACACGAAGTACCTGCCGCCCTTCGCGTGGACCTACGTGCCCGACGCCAATGGCGCCGCGGGTGGGTACTACCCCGACGGCAACCTGACGCCGTACTCGAAGTCCCAGCTCTACGGCGCGGCCCAGGCGGCGTCGTGAGGCGAGACCCCCTGCACACCAGTCCTTTGCGCGGTACCGAGATGAAGAGGGAGAACAGGCGATGACCATCAGCGCCGAACGTCCGACCGACACGGTGGTCCCCCACGAGACGCCACCGACGCCGCCGCGCATTCCGTGGGCGCAGCGTCCCGGGTGGATGAGCCAGCACCTGGGCACCGCCATCGTGGTGGGGTTCATCGGCTACGTGTTCGGACACTGGTTGGGCAACTACATCGCCAGTGGGTACCCCTACATCGTCAACTCCGGTCAGAACTCCATCGCCGACACCCTGGCGCTCGCGTTCATGGTCGTCGGGTGGCTGCTGGGCGTTGGAGCGCTCAACTACCCCCTGGCCAAGTTGATCGGTCGCGAGGCGCCCGCCGAGGTCGAGGTCAAGGGTTGGTCGAAGTACTTCCGCTACAACACCGACCACAAGGTCGTGGGGCTGCAGTACGTCGTGGGCGTGATCCTCTTCCTGTTCACGGGTGGACTGCTGGCGATGGCGATCCGTACCGAGCTGCTGAACCCGACGACGCACGTCTTCGGTCCGGGCACCTACATCGAGATCGTGAGCGAGCACGGCACCATCATGATGATGATGGCGACGTCGATCGTGGTCGGCCCGCTGGGCAACTACCTCGTTCCGCTGATGATCGGGTCCCGTCGCATGGCCTTCCCGCGGATCGAGGCGTTCAGCTTCTGGATCTTCATGGCCGGCTACGCGGTCATCTTCTCGGCCCTGCCCTACGGTGGATTCACCACCGGCTGGACGGGGTACGCGCCGCTGCAGACGCAGAATGGTCCCGGCATGGTCTCGTACCTGCTGGGCTTCGCGGTGGTGGGGCTGGGGATGATGGCCGCAGGCTTCAACATCGCGGCGACCATCATCAACTATCGAGCCCCGGGAATGACGTGGAGCCGGGTGCCGATCTTCGTGTGGTCGATCCTCGCGACGGCCGCACTCTTGACGTTGGCCACACCGGTGCTGTTCTCCGCGGGCTTGTTCGGGCTGCTCGACAAGACGGTCCAGACGGCCTTCTACGTGGGCGAGCACGGCGGGAGCTCGTACCTGTGGGAGAACCTGTTCTGGTTCTTCGGGCACCCCGAGGTCTACATCATGGCGTTGCCGGGCTTCGGGATCGTCGGCGAGATCATGCCGGTCTTCTGTCGAAAGCCAGTCTTCGCCTATAAGGTGTCGGCGGCCGGCATGATCGGCGTCGCTCTGCTGTCGTTCTTCGTCTGGCAGCACCACCTGTTCCAGAGCGGCATCAACCCGGACATGCGCCCGCTGTTCATGCTGACCACGGAACTGATCTCGATCCCCACGGGCTTCATCTTCCTCGTGGGGATGGGCACGATGTACCGAGCCAAGATCCGTTTCGAGATACCCATGCTCTTCGCGATGGCCCTCTTCTTCAACTTCCTGATCGGTGGCATCACGGGGGTGTTCCTCTCCGACGTGCCGGTGAACGTCACGGTGCACGGAGGCTTCTTCGTGCTCTCGCACTTCCACTACACGATCATGGGTGGGTTGCTGTTCGCCTTCATGGCGGGCCTGTACTACTGGCTGCCCAAGATGACCGGGCGAATGATGAACAAGAAGATCGGTCTCTGGCACTTCTGGACGATGTTCATCTTCTTCAACCTGACCTTCTTCCCGATGTTCATCATCGGCCTCCTGGGTCAGCCGCGCCGGGTGTTCACCTACGCGAAGAATCTGCAGGGGCTGAACGACTTCTCCTCGATCAGCGCCTTCCTGCTCGGATTCTCGTTCCTGATCTTCGCCGCCAACATGGTGTGGTCGCTGTGGATCAGTCCGCAGAAGGCGCCCGCCAACCCCTGGGAGTCACTCGGCCTGGAGTGGCAGACCGCGACGCCGATCCCGCTGCACAACTTCGACCGGATCCCCGTGATCCTCGCCGACCCGTATCACTACAGCGAGGAGAACCCGCCAGCGGTTGCTGACCTCGGTGAAGATCTGGTCGTCACTGCCGCCTCGTCCGATTCCAACCCGTCGTAGTAGTGAGTGGAGATCCAGCCATGACTGACATGATCCAGGACCGGGGAGGTCCCCAGAGCACCCCGGAGGAAGCGGAGTTCGAGCTGCGCGCGCATCTCGGAGCGGTGTGGACGGGGGGGCGGCTCTTCATCGCCATGTACACGTTCATCCTGGCCTCCCTGGCGTTCTCGTACTTCTACCTGCGCTCCAGCAACAACGCTCAGCTGTGGCGGCCCCACCACGTGACGGCACCGACCTACTACGGCTTCTTCATCTACGCATTCCTGCTGCTCAGCGCGGGTCTGGCCCTCTACGGTCAGTGGCGACTACGTCGTGGCAGCGTGACCGACTGGCAGGTCGCCGGCTGGACCGGGGTGGGATCGGGACTGCTGGCGCTGTTCCTGCAGATCTGGGAGTTCCAGAAGGTGCCGTTCTACCCCGGTTCGAGCGGCTACGCGTCGACGTTCATCGGCTTCGCGGTGATCAACATCGCGACCATCGTCATCGGTACCTACTGGCTGGAGACGACGCTGGCGCGAGCGTTGCGCCTGCGCCGCGAGATCGGTGGTGTCGACGCGGTGCTCTCCCAGCACCCGTCGGCCCAGTCGCTGCGCGCGAACATCGCCTCGATGACCTACTTCTGGGGTTTCATCGCGTTAGCGAGCACGCTGTTCCTGTTCATGTTCTACCTCTAGATGGTCGGTTGGATGGTTGAGGGTCGCGTCGTAAGTCCGCGGTACGAGGAGAGAGGAGGCTCGACGTGTTGGCAGTCGATAACTACATAGGACCCCAGGTGCAGACAATGGTGGTTCTGCTGGGCGTGTTGTTCGCCGTCCTCATCTGGGGGTTCTTCCAGCGTCGCCCGTCGAAGTGACGCCGGGGGTCGGGTCGTGAGCTCGTCGCGGCGACTGCGTGACGCGGTCGCGGTCGCGGGCTTTGCGCTGTTCTTTGTTCTGCTGGTGCCGCCGCTGGCGTCGTGGGCGCGGCGGTACGAGTTCGTCCAGGCCATTCAGTTCTGTGGTTTCGCCGTGGTCGTGCCCGCACTGGTGGTCGCCGGAGCGCCGTGGCGACGCCTTGGCTTGTCGACGGGACCCGAGCCGGTGGTGAGCGCCGACGGTGTCGTGGCCGCGGGTGGGGGGTGGATCGATCGGCGTTGGGCTCGACGACTGGGTCGTACCGGCCACGTGCGAGCGGTGACGGCCGGGCTCGTCGCGGCGGGTCTGGTGATCCTATGGCGCTCAGCGCCCGTGGTCGACCTCCTCGTGCGTGATCCGTGGTTGGAGGTGGTCGAGGCCGTGACGCTCGTGGGTGCGGGAATCGCGCTGTGGGTGGATCTGATCGAGTCGCCGCCCCTGCGTCCCGCGACGACCCGGCCCTACCGGATCGGTCTGGCGGCCGTGTCGATGTGGGTGGTGTGGGTGGTGGCGTACTTCAATGGCATGTCGCACTCGTCGTGGTACGGCGCCTTCCACCACGTGGCGGGCCACGGGCTGTCGCTGATGGCCGACCAGCAGTTCACCGCGGGCGTGATGTGGTTGCTCTCCGCGAGCGCCTTCATTCCGGTGGTGTTCTGGAACCTGGTCCACTGGCTCGCGTCCGAGGATGACCCGGACGAGGAGCTTCATCGCCTGGTGCGCGACGAGCGTACGCGCGGCTTCCACCGGCCGACGAGTTAGTGCCCTCGTCGGGGTCGTCGCCGTTACGGCGTCGGGATCAGTGGGAGCGACGGCAGGTCGATTGGCGTGAGTTTGGTGCGCAGTATCTGCTCGGCTCTCGCGAGGTCGGCGCGCGCTCGCGCGCGCTGGCGGGCGAGATTGCTCTCGCGCATGCGTAGGTTGGCCAGCGCGTGCGCGTTCCCGGGGTGGGCGAAGAGGTACTGGATGTCCTCGATCGCCCCCAGGGCGCTGGCGCTGACCCAGGCCACCGCCACGGCCTCCAGGTGGTCGATGTTGAGGCCGGCTCGCGTGTCCACGGCCTGGAAGTTGTTGGTGAGGTCGTACATGGGGCCGCTGGCGAAGGTGCACGCGGTCTGGTCGCCCACCAGCTGGCCCGGTACGGCGGCGCGGTCGGCCGGCGTCAAGCGGTGCGCGAGCTCGTCGCGGTAGAAGGAGAAGGCCTCGGTGACCGCATAGTCGCAGGGCTTGATGTCGCCGTTGATCTGGGCCAGCGAACCGTTCTGGGCGGAGATGTCCTCGGCACGGGTGATGTGGTGGGGCAGGTCGCTGATGATCGAGACCCCCACCACGACGATGAGGGCGGCCGTGAGCAGCACCCACGGACGGCGATACCAGACTGCCTTGGTGATCGTGAGCGAGGAGGCGGGAACGGACGCGGGACTGTAGTCGCGCGAGCGTGGAGTCTGGTCGAACGTCATCGCAGCAGGCTATCGACTTCGAGGGCGATTCCTCGCGCGAATCGTGCGATGTCGCGGGCTCCGAGATGGTAGGCGCCCGAGGCGTTCTCGTCGCCGAAGGGCACGGCGAGAGCCGCCTCGCGGCCGGTGGGCCCGATGAAGTAGAGGACGTTGTTGTGCACGAGGCGCCCGTTCTGGGGGTAGTAGCGGATCGAGACGCCGTAGGCGCGCCAGATGGGGTCCATCCGCGCGAGCGCACCGGTCAGGAAGACCGAGGATCCACCAGTTCCGGTGCGCGTCAGGGCTGGCGGGTTCGGCTCGACCCCGAGGTGGTGGGGGTCGGTGTTCACGAGTGCCACGGTGAGTCGTGCGCTCGCGCCCACGAGCTGGCGGGCGCGGCGCAACTCCGCACCGATGACGGGACACAAGTCGTTGCAGGACTGGTCGACGAAACCCACGACGACGACCCGCCCGCGCTGCGCGCCGAGGCTCCACGGTCTCCCGTACTGATCGGTCAGAGTGAGGGTCGGCGCGGCACCGTGGCGGGGCGTGAGGGTCATGAGTGCCGCCAGGGTGCGCCCGACCGTCGGGGAGGTCGCGCGAGTGGTGGTGTGGGTGGTGGGGGTCGGGGGGGTGGAGGGCGAATTGCCCGCGAGGGTCTCGACGAGGACGCCGCTCAGCACGACGACCGCCAGTATTGCCGCAGCGAACGCCAGGAACTTCGTCGGCGTCGGCGGGGGTCCCTCGCGCAGCACCGCGGCCCGGTCGATCGGGGTCCGGGGAGAGGCGAAGGCCTCGCGACGCTGCTGCTCACTGAGCGGCTGACGGTTCGACGACTGACTGCTCACCCCGGCCCTTCTCGTGCCCGCGACGCGCGGTGGTCGCTTCAGTGTACGGCTGGGACCCGTCTCACGGCCCCGCTTGTCTGGCAAAAACCTTAGGGAGCGGGCCGTGCGCGGTGGCGGGTCACCGGTAGCGTACGAGCGTGGAGCCGCTCGGGGATGAGGTGCCCGCGTCGTCGCGCACGTCGCGACCGCGTGCGCGCGGTGGCGAGGCGTGGCGTTTGCACGCCCTCGCCCTGGTCGGGGTGCTGCTGTGCACCGCCGCGTTCTGGTTCGAGTTGCATCGCGCCGAGGGTGGAAACGAGTTGAGCTGGGCCTACGTGTTCGAGTGGCCTCTCCTGGCGGTCTTCGTTGTCTACATGTGGTGGAAGTTCCTGCACCCGGAAGACTCCGCGACCCCCCGGGAGGAGAGCGGGGAGAGGCGCACGCGGGACGTCGCGCCGGAGGCGTCCGCCCAGTACGACGCGATGCTGATGGCGTGGCAGGAACACCAGCGTGCGCTGCACGAGGCGCAACGAGCGGCCGACGAGGCCCTGCGCCACGAGGCCGACGCGTCGTGAGCGCCCTCGCGCGCCACTGGAGCTTCGACCCGATGGTGGTGGTGCTGGCGTTCACCGCGCTCGCCCACGAGCTGGGTTTGGCGCGCCTGGCGCACCGATCCACACTCGCCAACGCCCAGCGGCGTCGGCGTCGCTCGCTGCTCTTCTACGGTGCACTCGTCGTGCTGGTCCTGACGATCGCGTCGCCCCTGGACTACTGGGCGAACGACTACTTCTACGTCCACATGATCGAGCACATCCTGTTGATGTTCGCGGTGCCGATGCTCGTCGTGCTCGGCGCGCCGTGGACCCCGCTGCTCTTCGCGCTGCCGGTGGGAGCCCGCCGGCGACTGGGGCGCTTCGTGTACCTCTCGCCGCGGGCGCGGGGGCTGCGCGGGCTGGGCCGGGTCGCGCGCAGCCCGTGGGTGGCCTGGGGGTCGTTCAACGCCGCCATGCTGGTGTGGCATATCCCGTCGTGGTTCGAGCTGGCCGAGCGCAACCAGGCGGTGCACGTCTGGCTGATGCACGGGAGCTTCCTGGTGACGGGCGTGCTCTTCTGGCTCCAGTTCTTGCCGTCGAGTCCCATGAAGCCGAAGACTGGACCCCTCTGGCAGGTGGGCGCTCTGCTGTCGACGAACGCGATCATGACGATGTTGGCGATCTCCATGAGCATCCTCACCACGGTCAGCTGGTACCCGAGTTACTCGCACCTGCGCGGCGTGACGCTCTCACCCTTCGCCGACCAGCAGATCGGGGCGGCCATCCTGTGGGTGTGCGGGGACTTCTGGGCGCTGCCGGTGCTCGGCATGGTGATCCGCCGGGCGATGGACCAGCAGGGATCCCTGGCGGGCGCGATCGATCGAGCCATCGGGCGCTCGACGGCGCCGTCGTACTTCCGTGGCGTCGCCACGGGCGTCGTGCCCGTCGCGGGGGAGGTCGAGCGTCCCGGTCCGTGAGGATCGGTCTGCTACGCTGGCCCCGTTCGTCGTGAAGCGGGTCCCGTGAGGCTCGTACGACGGGAGGCGACGTGACCGAGAACCAGGATCAGCCACCGCGGCACGGTGTCGTCATTCGTTCCCAGCTCCTGAGCGAACTGGACGTGAGTCGGGCCCTACGCCGGATGGCCCACGAGATCCTCGAGCACCATCACGATAATGACGGGTTGGTGGTGCTCGGCCTGCAGAGCGGAGGGGTGAGCGTGGCCGCGCGCCTGGCCGACGATCTCGTCGAGGTCGGCGCCGTCGACGTGAGGCGTGGCACCCTGGACGTGGCCTACTTTCGCGACGACCTGGACCGGCACCCCCTGCGCGGCGCGTCGACCACCTCGATCCCCGTGGATCTCGACGACCGCGCGGTGCTGCTGGTCGACGACGTCCTCTTCACCGGACGCACGGCGCGCGCCGCCCTGCAAGCGTTGGCCGAGTGGGGTCGCCCCCGCACGGTGGAGCTCGCCGTGCTCGTGGATCGTGGCCACCGCGAGGTGCCGATCCGTCCCGACTACGTGGGCAAGAATCTGCCGACGTCGCGGCGTGAGTCGATCATCGCCTCGTTGGAGGGTGTCTGGATCGGTGACGAGGTGACGTCGTGATCGACTCCCTGCGCGGACAGAACCTGTTGGACCTTGGTGATCTCTCGCGTGAGGCGATCGTCGAGGTGCTGGACGTGGCGGAGTCCTTCGTTGAGGTGAATCGCCGTACGGTGAAGAAGGTGCCGGCGCTGAAGGGTCGCGTCGTGGCGTCGCTCTTCTTCGAGGAGTCGACGCGGACACGACTCAGCTTCGAAACCGCGGCCAAGCGCCTCAGCGCGGACGTGCTGTCATTGGCGGTCGCCTCGAGCAGCGTGAAGAAGGGCGAGTCGCTGCGCGACACGATCGCCACTATCGACGCGCTGGGCATCGACGCGGTCGTGCTGCGTCATCGCTCGAGTGGCGCGGCGCGTCAGGTGAGTCGTTACGTCCCCCACGTGCGCGTGATCAACGCCGGCGACGGGCTGCATCAGCACCCCACGCAGGGCCTGCTCGACGCCTTCACCGTGCGCGCCGCGTTGAGCGAGCGTCGCGGCGTACCGGCCGCCAGCACCGGAGCGGACCTCTTCGATGGGCTGCGCGTCTTGATCGTGGGCGACATCATGCACTCGCGGGTCGCCCGCAGCGACGTGGACGCGTACACCGCGCTGGGCGCGCAGGTGCACCTGTGTGCCCCCGCCACCCTGTTGCCCACGGAGGTCGCGACGTGGCCGGTCTCGATCGAGGAGGACTTCGACGAGGCGCTGGCGTGGGCCGACGTCGTGGGTCTGCTGCGCCTGCAACACGAGCGCGGCAGCGGCGTGTTCGTGCCGAGCACCGCCGAGTACACGCTGACCCACGGGCTCACCCTCGATCGCGCCCGGCGCCTGAAGCCCGACGCACTGATCCTGCACCCGGGTCCGATGAATCGCGGAGTGGAGCTGGACTCGCGGGTCGCGGACCTGCCGGCGTCACTCGTGACGCGACAGGTGGCGAGTGGCGTGCCGGTGCGGATGGCGGTGCTGTTCCTCTCGGTCGCGGGGACGACGAAGGAGGAGCGACGGTGAGCGACGTCCTGGTACGCGGCGGGCTGGTGGTGGGCGTGGACGGGGCCGAGCGGGTCGACGTCCTCGTGCGCGACGGCGTGTTGGCCGATCGGGGACCGTCCCTCGACGCGCCCGCCGGGGCGCGCGTGGTCGAGGCCGGGGACTGCTGGATCGGGCCAGGCTTCGTCGATCTGCACGCCCACCTGCGCGAACCCGGCGCCGAGGCGGCCGAGACGATCGAGAGCGGCGCGCGGGCCGCCGCCATCGGCGGGTACAGCCTGGTGGTGGCGATGGCCAACACCGAGCCGGCGATCGACAGCGCGGCGCTGGTCGAGTACGTGCTGTCGCGCGGATCACGCGCGTGCGTGGAGGTTGCGGTGACGGGTGCGATCACGGTGGGTCGCCGGGGTGAGTCGCTGGCGCCGATGGCCGAGATGGCCGCCCTGGGCGTGCGTCTCTTCAGTGACGATGGCGTCGGTGTCCAGGATCCCGCGGTCATGCGCCGAGCCATGCTCTACGCCGGCGCCCTGGGCGTGCGCCTCGGGGAGCACTGCGAGGACGAGCGACTGGTGGCGGGTGGGTCGATGAACGAGGGGGTGCTGTCGAGCCGCCTCGGTCTCGTGGGCCGACCCGCGATGGCTGAGGAGCTGATGGTGCTGCGTGATATCGAGTTGGCGCGCTGGACCGGCGCGGCGATCCACTTCTTGCACCTGTCGACCGCGCGTTCGCTCGCGATGGTCGCGTCCGCGCGCCGCGAGGGTCTCGATGTGACCAGCGAGGTCGCACCGCACCACTTCACGCTGGACGAGTCGGCCTGCGCGGACTTCGATCCCCTCTTCAAGGTGCACCCGCCGCTGCGGCGCGCCGAGGACGTCGCGGCGCTGCGCGAGGCCCTGGTGCGCGGGGAGGTCGACGCGGTGGCGACCGACCACGCTCCTCACCCGCCCGAGTCCAAGGATCTCCCCTTCGACGAGGCCCCCGCGGGAGTGCTGGGCCTCGAGCACGCGGCGTCACTCACCTACGAGGCATTGGGCTCGGAGGAGTGCGACCCCCGTCGATTCTTCGACCTGCTGAGCCGGGGACCCGCGCGCGTGGCGCGCGTGCGCCCCGAGGATCCTCGCCCCCGCCACGGGGGCCACGGCGGGGCGCTGAGGGTCGGCGACGACGCCAACCTGGTGGTGTTCGACCCGGGTGCGCGCTGGGTGGTCGACCGTGACGAGCTCCACGGGCGCTCGCGCAACACGCCCTACCACGGTCGCGCGATGCGCGGGCGCGTGCGGGCCACCATCGCGCGCGGTGTCCTCGTGGTGGACGACGGGGAGTTGACGTGAACCGCGTCCCCGCCACCCTGGTCCTGGCCGACGGCGCCGAGTTCGAGGGCTACGCCGCCGGGTACCTCCCGTCCACCGGTGTCACGACGGGGGAGTTCGTGTTCAACACTGCCCTGAGTGGGTACCAGGAGATCATCACCGACCCGAGCTACGCCGGGCAGGTCATCGCCTTCACCTACCCCCATATCGGCAACTACGGCGTGACTCCCCTCGACGAGGAGGCGTTGCGGCCGTGGTGCTCGGGGATCGTGGCGCGCGACCTCAGCGACCTCCCCTCGAACTGGCGCTCGGTGGGGCCCCTGGAGGGCTTCCTGGTCCAGCACCGCGTTCCCGCCATCGTGGGCGTCGATACGCGGCGCCTCACTCGACACCTTCGTCGCCACGGGGCGCTGCCGGGAGCCTTCGGCCACGGCGACCCCGCGGCAGTCGAGTCGGCCGCCCGCACGGCGCGGGGTACCGACGGCACCGACCTGGTCTCACTCGTCACGACGCGCGAGCCCTACCAGCACGGCGAGGGGCCACGTCACGTGGTGGCGCTGGACTACGGGATCAAGACCACGATGGTGCACCAGTTGGCGCGTCGCTTCCGGGTCACCGTCGTGCCGGCGACCTTCGACGCCGACGCCATCCGCGCCCTCGGGCCCGACGGGCTCTTCCTCTCCAACGGTCCGGGTGACCCGGCCGCGCTCGACGCCCAGGTGCGCGTACTCGACGAGCTGATCGGTACTCTGCCCATCTTCGGCATCTGCCTCGGCCATCAGCTGCTGGCGCGCAGTCTCGGGGCGGTCACCTACAAGTTGCCCTTCGGCCACCACGGGAGCAACCACCCCGTGAAGGACCTGGTCACCGATCGGGTGGAGATCACCGCACAGAACCACAACTACGCGGTGTCGGCGGACGCGTTGGGTCGGGGCCAGGTGAGCCACGTCAACCTGAACGACGGCGTCGTCGAGGGGATCGCCGCTCCACGCCTGGCGTGCTTCTCGGTGCAGTATCACCCCGAGGCTGGCCCGGGCCCGCACGACGCGCGCTACCTGTTCGATCGATTCGAGTCCCTGCTGACCGACGGCGTCCTGGAGGCGCAGTAGTGGGACGGCGCGACGATCTCCACACGATCATGGTGATCGGCTCTGGTCCGATCGTCATTGGCCAGGCGTGCGAGTTCGACTACTCGGGTACTCAGGCCTGCCAGGTCCTGCGCGAGGAGGGGTACCGTGTCGTCCTGGTCAACTCCAACCCGGCGACCATCATGACCGATCCCGCGACCGCGGACGTGACCTACGTCGAGCCCTTGGACGTGGACGTGATCACCGACATCCTCGAGCGTGAGAGGCCCGACGCGCTGCTGCCGACCCTGGGTGGGCAGACTGCGCTCAACCTGACGATGGCCCTGGTCGAACGGGGCGTCACCGCGCGCCTCGGCGTCGAGGTGATCGGCGCACGCCCTGAGGCCATCGCGACCGCCGAGAACCGGGAGCTGTTCAAGGCGGCGATGGCGGACATCGGTCTCGCGGTGCCCGAATCGGGGTTCGCGCGCGACGTCGACGAGGCGCTGACGATCGCCGAGTCGATCGGGTGGCCGATCATCATCCGGCCGAGTTACATCCTCGGTGGGGCCGGCACGGGCATCGCGCACTCGGCGCCGGAGCTGGTGCGCCTCGCCGCGGAGGGTCTGAGTGCCTCGCCGATCGGCGAGATCCTGGTGGAGCGGTCGGTGGCCGGCTGGAAGGAGTACGAGCTCGAGGTGATGCGCGATCGCGCGGACAACTGTGTCGTGATCTGCAGCATCGAGAACGTGGACCCCATGGGCGTGCACACCGGTGACTCGATCACTGTCGCCCCCGCCCAGACCCTGTCGGACGTGGAGTACCAGGCCATGCGCGACGACGCGTTCGCGGTGCTGCGTCGCGTGGGGGTGGAGACGGGCGGCTCGAACGTGCAGTTCGCCGTCGACCCCGCCACGGGGGAGCGGCTGGTGATCGAGATGAACCCACGCGTGAGTCGCTCCAGCGCCCTGGCGTCCAAGGCCACCGGCTTCCCGATCGCCAAGATTGCGGCGCGTTTGGCGGTGGGGTACACCCTGGACGAGATCCCCAACGACATCACGCGGGTGACGCCGGCGAGCTTCGAGCCGACGATCGACTACGTCGTCACGAAGATCCCCCGGTGGGCCTTCGAAAAGCTGCCCGGGTCCGTGGCCGAGCTGGGCACACGCATGCAGTCGGTGGGCGAGGTGATGGCCATCGGTCGCAACTTCGCCGAGTCGCTGCAGAAGGCGCTGCGATCGCTCGAGCAGGGACGCCTCGGCTTCGCCGTCGGCGAGGACTCGGAGTTCGCCGATCTGGATGACGACGCGCTGTGGCGCGCCTGCGCGACTGCGACACCGACGCGGCTGTTCGCCGTGCACGAGGTCCTGCGTCGCGGGGCCGGAGTGGACGAGGTGGCCGCCGCGACGAGGTTCGACCCGTGGTTCGTTCACCAGATGCACGAGATCGTCGCGCGTGAGCGCGAGCTGGGTGGCGTGTCGCTCGCGTCGTTGGACCGACGGGGGTGGCTGCGCTACAAGCAGTGGGGATTCTCGGACGCGCAACTCGCCGCGATCACGGGTGTGGCGCCGGCCGACGTGACCGAGCTGCGTCGCGCGGCCGGCGCCCACACCGTGTTCAAGACGGTGGACACCTGCGCCGCCGAGTTCGAGGCCGCGACGCCGTATCACTACAGCACCTACGACGACGTCAGTGAGGTCGCGCCGTCGTCGCGGGAGCGGGTCGTCATCGTCGGCTCCGGTCCGAACCGGATCGGTCAGGGCATCGAGTTCGACTACTGCTGCGTGCACGCCTCGCTGGCCCTGCGCGACATGGGCTACGAGACCGTGATGGTCAACTGCAACCCCGAGACCGTCTCGACCGACTACTCGACCTCGGACCGGCTCTACTTCGAACCACTGACCGCGGAGGATCTGGCCGAGGTGATCCTGGCCGAGTCCGGGACGGGAGGTCGCCTCGCCGGCGTGATCGTGTCCCTCGGGGGCCAGACGCCCCTCAAGTTGGCGCACTCGCTCGATCCGTCTCTGGTGCTGGGCACGCCCGTCGCCTCGATCGACGCCGCCGAGGATCGCGAGCGCTGGTCGGCGATCTGTGCCGGGCTCGGCCTGCGCCAGCCTCCCGGAGGCGTGGCGATCTCGCTGGAGGGGGCGCGCGAGGTGGTACGAGCGATTGGGTACCCGGTGCTGGTGCGCCCGAGTTACGTGCTGGGCGGACGCGCGATGGAGATCGTCGACGACGACACGGCCCTGGCGCGGGTGATGGCGAACCTGACGGGGGCTCACGGGGCACTGGCGCGCGAGGGTGGCGTCTCGGCGACGCGGCCGATCCTGCTGGACCGATTCCTCGACGACGCCGTCGAGGTCGACGTCGACGCCGTGCGCGACGCGTCGGGCGACCTCTACATCGCGGGCGTGATGGAGCACGTGGAGGAGGCCGGGGTGCACTCGGGCGACTCGGCGTGCGCGCTGCCTCCCCAGACGCTCAGCGTGCCGGTCGTGACCGAGTTGCATCGCTACACGCGGGCGATCGCCGACGCCTTGGACGTCGTGGGGTTGATCAATGTCCAGTACGCCGTGAAGGACGAGGAGGTCTTCGTGCTCGAGGCCAATCCCCGGGCCAGCCGCACGGTGCCCTTCGTCGCCAAGGCCACCGGCGTTCCGGTGGCCCAGGTGGCGGTTCGGGTGATGATGGGCGAGACGCTCGCCCGACTGCGCGAGGACGGCCTGGTGCCGGACGCGACGCCCCAACCCGACTACGTGAGTGTGAAGGAGGCGGTGCTGCCCTTCAGCCGCTTCCCCGGCGTGGACACGGTGCTGGGACCCGAGATGCGCTCGACCGGTGAGGTGATGGGCGTGGGTGAGAGCTTCGGCATCGCCTTCGCCAAGGCGCAGTTGGCCGCGGGGACGCGGTTGCCCGATCGCGGCCAGGTCTTCCTCTCACTGGCCGATCGGGACAAGGTGGCGGGCCTGGCGCTGGCTCGCCAGCTCTCGGCGCTGGGCTTCACGCTGGCGGCGACCGTGGGCACCGCGGGTTACCTGCGCGCGCACGACGTGGCGGTGGCGACGCTGGTGGGCAAGATCGGCGTCGGCGAGCCGGGCGTGGACGCCGTGCACGCCATCGCGTCGGGCGCGGTGCAGATGGTGGTCAACACGCCGTCGGGCCAGGGCGCGCACGCCGACGGAGCGGCGATCCGCGGCGCCTGCGTCACCCACGGCGTCGCCTGCCTGACGACGATGGCCGCGGGCTTCGCGGCGGCACGCGGCATCGATGACTCGCGCGCGCGAGGGTGGCGCGTGGCGTCGCTGCAGGAGCTGCACGGGTGAGCGTCGACCTGTCGACGCGCGTGGGCGACGTGTCGCTTCGTTCGCTGGTGCTGACCGCGGCGGGCACCTCGGGCTACGGCGACGAGCTGTCGGGCTACGGTGACCTGCGCGAATTGGGCGGCGTCGTCGTCAAGTCCCTGGCGGCCTTCGCCTGGGCGGGGAACCCGGCACCGCGGGTGGCGGGCTGGGGCGAGCACCTGCTCAACTCCGTCGGCCTGGCCGGGCCCGGCGTCGCGGCGTGGCGCCGTGACTGGCTGCCGGCGTTGGACGATCGCGGGGTCACCGTCGTCGGGTCGATCTGGGGCCGCACCGTGGACGAGTTCGCCGCGGCCGCGGCCGCCATGCAGGGCTCGTCGGTGGTGGCCCTCGAGGTGAACGTCAGTTGCCCGAATCTGGACGAGCACGCCACGCTCTTCGCGCACTCGGCGCGGGCGACGGCCGCCGTGGTCGCGGCCTGCGGCGTGGCCGAGGTGCCGCTGTGGGTGAAGTTGAGCCCCAACACGCCCGACCTGGTCGAGATCGCCGGTCGCGCGCTGGACGCCGGCGCCGAGGGGCTGGTGCTGGTGAACACGCTGCTCGGCCTGGTCATTGACGTGGAGCGCCGCGTGGCGATGTTGGGCCACGGCACCGGCGGCGTGAGTGGTCCGGGCCTCTTCCCTGTGGCGCTGCGCGCGGTGTACGAGTGCCGCGCCGCCTACCCGACGGTGCCGATCGTGGGGGTGGGCGGCGTACGCCGGGCGGAGGACGTGGTGGCCATGGTGATGGCCGGCGCCGACGCCGTGGAGGTGGGGTCGGCGATCTTCGCCGATCCGCGAGCGCCCTGGCGGCTGCAGCGCGGTGTGGCGCGTTGGATGCGCCGCCACGGTGTGAGCAGCCTGGACGAGATTCGGGGAGCCGCCCATGGCTGAGCCGTTCGGCGCCCGACTGCGCGAGCGCCGTCGCGAGCTCGGCGCGCTGTGCGTGGGGATCGATCCGAGCGCGTCGGTGCTCGAGGCCTGGGGGCGCCCGCCGTCGAGCGAGGGGCTGGAGTACGTCGCGCGCGAGATCCTCGAGGTCGTGGGTGAGCTGGTCGCGGTCGTCAAGGTCCAGGTGGCCTTCTTCGAGCGATTCGGCTCCGTGGGACTGCGCGTGCTGGAGCGGGTACTCGACGACGCGCGCGACGTCGGGGTCCTGACGATCGCCGACGCCAAGCGCGGCGACATCGCCAGCACCAACGAGGGGTACGCCGAGGCGTGGCTCGGGGCGACCTCGCCGCTGCGCAGCGACGCGGTCACGGCCTCTCCCTACCTCGGGGTCGGCGCGCTGGCGCCGTTGTACCGGGTGGCCGGTGAGAGCGGGCGGGGCGTCTTCGTCCTCGCCGCGACCTCGAACGAGGAGGGTCGCGACGTGCAGGAGGCGCGTGACGCACAGGGCCGGCGGGTTCGCGACCTGGTGCTGGACGAGGTCGCGGCGCGCAACGAACGTCGCGACGGACTCGGATCGCTCGGCGTCGTGCTCGGGGCGACCCGCGATTCCCCGCAGTTCGACCTGTCGCGCCTGGGCGGTCCCGTACTGGTGCCCGGCGTGGGAGCCCAGGGCGGGTCGCTGGAGCAGGTGGCTCGCCTGAGCGCGGCGTGCGCGCCCGACACCGTGATCGTGAACGTGAGCCGCGCCATCGCGGCGGCCGGGCCGGATCGCGGGGCGCTGCGCGACGCGACGCGCCGTTGGCGCGACGACGTCGCCACTCTGTAGCGCGAACGCGGTGGTGCGCGGCGGAGTAATCTTTGCCCGTGACTCCGACTCCACCCTCGCTCACCCAGGAACAGCGTGTCGAGGCGTCGCGCGTGGCCGTGGCGAACCGGCGACGGCGTGCGGAGGTCAAGCGTCTCGTCAAGTCCGGCGAGCTCTCCCTCGAGGAGATCTTCGAGTTGGCTGACCGCGAGGAGTGCGTGGCGCAGATGCGTGCCTACGACCTCATCAGCGCCCTGCCGGCGATCGGTGAGGTGAAGGCGGCGCGGATCATGACTCGTGCCGCGATCGCCCAGACGCGCCGGATTCGCGGTCTGGGACCCAAGCAGCGCGCCGAGCTGTTTCGCGCCCTTGTGCGCTGAACCGCTCGTCGTGGTGGTGATCGGCCCCGGTGGGGTCGGCAAGGGGACACTGGCGCGCCGCGCCGTCGAGCGCGACCCTGGTCTCACGCTCAGCCGGAGTTGGACCACGCGCCCGCCGCGGGCGGGCGAGCACGGTGACGAGTACGTCTTCGTCGACCGCGAGACCTTCGAGCGGGCCGTCGACGATGGCTACTTCCTGGAGTGGGCGCAGTTCCAGGGGAATCTCTACGGTACGCCCCGCCCGAATCTGGGGGGCGGGGGTGACGTGCTACTCGAGATCGAGGCGCAGGGGGCCGAGCAGGTTCGTCACGAGTTCCCCGACGCCGTGATCATCCTGGTGCGTGCACCGTCGCTCTCCGAGCTGGAGGAGCGACTGCGGGCGCGCGGCGACCCGGAGGGGCACGTGCAGCGCCGGCTGGCCAGCACCGCCACGGAGCTCTCCGACGGGGAGCGGCTCGCGACCCACGTGGTCATCAATGACGACGTCGAGCGAGCGACCGACGAGATCCTCTCTATACTGGAGGCGGTTCGCCGCGAGCGACGAGCCGTCGACGAAGGACTGACCTGATGGCTGAACGCCCCACACTTGTAGACCCGCCTATTGAGACGTTGCTGGCCAAGGTGGGCGACTCCAAGTTCACGCTGGTTGCGGTGTCCGCCATCCGGGCCCGGGAGATCAACGAGTACTACAACGGGCTGGGCGCGGGCCACGGATCGGTGATCCCACCCCAGGTGTCGTCACTGTCGAACAAGTCCCTCTCCCTGGCACTGCAGGAGCTCTACGAGGGCAAGTTGGTGTTCCACCGCCCCACTCCGGAGGAGCTCGAGGCCGAGCGCGAGGCGGCGGCGACCCAGCAGGCACACCAGGAGGGCGTCAGTGACCTAGACGCCTTCACGGATGCCCTCCGCGACGCCTGAGCCGTCGCCGGCGCACGTCGTCCTCGGGGTCTCTGGCGGCATCGCGGCCTACAAGGCGGTGGAGGTGCTGCGGCGCCTGCGTGAACGGGGTTACCACGTCACGCCCGTCCTGACCCGCGAGGCCACGCGTTTCGTGGGGGCCGCGACCTTCTCGGCGCTGGCCAGCGAGCCGGCGCGCATCGAGCTCTACGGCGACCCCACCACACCGATTCCCCACACCCACCTCGGCCAGCGAGCCGACGTGGTGGTCGTCGTACCGGCGACCGCGCACCTGATCGCCCGCTACGCCGCCGGCCTGGCGGACGACCTGCTGAGTGCCACGCTGATGGCGACGCGCGCCCCGGTGCTGGTCTGCCCGGCCATGCACACCGAGATGTACGAGCAGCCGTCGGTGCAAGAGAATCTGGCGACCCTGCGCCGACGCGGCGTCCTCGTGCTCGAGCCCGAGTCGGGGGTGCTCGCCGGTGGCGACGCGGGGATGGGCCGTCTGCCGGACCCCTCGGTGATCGCGGACCTGGTGACGCGAATCGTGGAGGGGTACCGGGGGCCGCTCAGTGGCTACCGAGTGCTCATCAGCGCGGGCGGGACGCGCGAGCCGATCGATCCGGTGCGCGTGATCACCAATCGCTCGTCGGGCCGTCAGGGCTACGCCCTGGCCGAGGTGGCCCAACGTCTCGGTGCGCGCGTGACCCTGGTCAGCGCCACGCATCGCGAGTTGGCACTCGACGTCGCGACGAACGTCGAGGTAATCCCGGTGGACACGGCGGCCGAGATGGCCGAGATGGTCCTGGGTCGGGCACCCGACCAGGACGTGGTGATCATGGCCGCGGCCGTCGCGGACTACACGGTGGAGCCCGCCGCGCAGAAGATCAAGCGCGACGGCACCGAGCGGACACTGGTGCTGCGCCCGACGATCGACATCCTGGCGTCGTTGGTGGCCGCGCGCGCCTCGGGTCAGGTGCTGGTGGGATTCGCGGCGGAGACCGACGACGTGCTCGCGCGCGGGCGCGAGAAGCTCGAGCGCAAGGGCGTGGACCTGCTCGTGGTCAACGACGTGGGCGCCCCGGGCGCCGGCTTCGATCACGAGACCAACGAGGTGACGATCCTCGGGCGCGACGGCTCGTTCACGTCGGTCTCGCTGCGTTCCAAGGCGGACGTCGCGGCGGCGATCTTGACTAGGGTGGCTGCATTGTTATCCCAAGGAGACAGATGAGCGAGCGGACCCTCTTCACGTCGGAGTCGGTGACTGAGGGGCACCCCGACAAGATCGCCGATCAGATCTCCGACGCAGTCCTGGACGCGATCGTGGCCCACGACCCCGAGGCGCGCGTGGCCTGCGAGACGCTGCTCACCACGGGCCTGTGCGTGGTGGCGGGCGAGATCACGACGACCGCCACCGTCGACATCACGGCCGTCGCGCGGCGCACGATCCTGGACATCGGCTACGACGACACCGCCAAGGGCTTCGACGGGCGCACGTGCGCCGTACTGGTGTCGCTCGACCAGCAGAGTCCCGACATCGCCGACGGGGTGAACACGGCCTACGAGCATCGCACCGGCTCGGGAGGCGAGGACGCGATGAACGCCCTGGGCGCCGGCGACCAGGGGATGATGTTCGGCTACGCCTGTGACGACAACGAGGACTTCATGCCCGTGCCGATCTGGCTGGCGCACCGTCTGTCAATGCGGCTGTCCCAGGTTCGCCGTTCGGGCGAACTGGACTACCTTCGCCCCGACGGCAAGACGCAGGTCACGATCGCCTACGAGAACGGCGAGCCGGTCGCGGTCGACACCGTGCTGGTGTCCACCCAGCACGACGACGGTTACGACAACGCGACGACGATTCGACCCGACGTCATCGAGCACGTCATCCGTCCGATGCTGCCCGCCCACTTGGACACCAGTTCGATGAACATCTTCGTGAATCCTTCGGGCAAGTTCGTGCTGGGCGGTCCGCACGCCGACGCGGGGCTTACGGGGCGCAAGATCATCGTCGACACCTACGGCGGGATGGCGCGCCACGGTGGCGGCGCGTTCTCCGGCAAGGACCCCTCGAAGGTCGATCGCTCCGCGGCGTACGCGGCGCGTTGGGTGGCCAAGCACGTCGTCGCCTCGGGCGCGGCGCGTCGCTGTGAGGTGCAGGTGGCCTACGCCATCGGAGTGGCGCGCCCGGTGTCGGTACTGGTCGAGACCTTCGGCACCGAGCGGGTCGATCGCGCGAAGATCGCCAAGGCGGTCGATTCGCTGTTCGACCTGCGCCCCGCGGCCATCATTCGCGACCTGGACCTGCGCCGTCCGGTGTACCAGCGCACGGCGGCCTACGGCCACTTCGGACGTAGTGATCAGGGCTTCACGTGGGAGCAGACACCTCGTCTGGACGACCTGCGTCGGGAGCTCTCGCTGCCGTAGTGGCACCGCTGCGGGTCATCACCGAGGTGGCGGCCCTCGACCGCGCCTTTGACTACGCCGAGAACCCGGCACTGGGCCCGATCGGGGTCGGCGACCGGGTGCGCGTGGAGTTGCACGGGCGCTCGGTGCGAGGATGGGTAGTGGCGCAGGTCACTAGTGAGCGCGAGCTGAAGAGCGTGCGCAAGTGGCTGGGCTACGGTCCGCCCCCCTCGATGCTCGACCTGGCGCAGTGGGCGAGCGACCGGTGGTGCGGGCCGGTCGCGCGCTTCCTGGCGGCCGCGTCGCCGACGCGGGTGGTGACGAGCGTTCCCACTACCCCCCCGACGCGTCCCCTGGCGAGTTCGTCGGTTTCCCCCGTGGTGCGCTACGCGCCGGGCGTGGTCCAGTTGGCGCCGACCACCGATCCCCTGGGACTGGTGCTGCACGCCTACGAGGCCACGCGACTGCGCAAGGGCTCGCTGGTGGTGCTGGTACCGAGTGACGCGTGGGCCGCGCGGCTGCGCGGTCGCCTCGAGCAGCGCGGGTGCGCGGTCGCGGGTGCCGAGCAGTGGGACCGGATGCGCGCGGGCTGGCCGGTGATCGTGGGCTCGCGGGGGGCGGCGCTGTGCCCGGCGCCGCGACTCGCCGGTGCGGTGGTCCTGGACGCCGACGACGAGGCCTACGTCTCGTCGGCCCAGCCCACGTGGGACGCCGTGTCGATGGTGCGCGAGCGGGCGCGACGCGACGACGCGCCCACCTGGTTCACGACGATGATGCCCTCGCCGTCGCTGGTCGGCGACGAGCCCTACCAGCGTGACGCCGACCTGGTGGGGGGGTGGCCCCGGGTCGAGGTAGTGGACCGTCGCGGCGGCGACCCGCACGACGGCGCGCTCTCGGCGCGAGCGCTCACCGCCGCCCACCGGGCGCTGGACGGTGAGGAGGCGGTGGCCGTGGCGGTGGTGCTGCAACGGCTCGGCACGGGACGGCTGATCGCGTGCGACGTGTGCGGGGAGCTCGCGCGCTGCGCCGTGTGCGCGCAGGCCGAGGAGGATGTGGATGGCGGGCTCGCGTGTCGCGAGCGGCACGAGCCGCGCGCGCGTTTTTGCCGTCACTGCGGCTCGACACGTCTGCGAGTACGGCGCGCGGGGGTCGCGACGCTGGCGCGCGACGTGGCGGCCCAACTGGGCCAGCCGGTGAGCGAGGTGACTGCGACCAGTGATCCGGCGGCGCCGCTGGCGAGGGTCGTGGTGGGCACAACGGCCGTGTTGCGCCGGGTGCGGCGCTGCTCGCTCGTGATCGTCGCCGACGTCGATCAGTACTTGCTCGCCGCGCGGGCGTCCGCGCGCCGCGACGTGGTGTACGCGGTGGGCGGTGCGGGGCGCCTGGTGGGATCGCGCCGCGAGGGCCGCGGGTTGGTGCTGATCCAGACGCGCCGGGGCGACGACCCCGTGCTCGACGCCCTGGTGCGCGCCGACTTCGACGACCTGGTCGACGAGGATCGTGCCACGGCCCGGCTACTCGCCTTGCCTCCCTACGGTGCCGTGGCCGAGGTGACCGGGGAGGGGGCGGCCGAGTTCGTGGCGGGCCTCGCGGGCTCGCCCTGGCGGGTGAGTCCGACGCCGGAGGGCTTCGTCGTGCGCGGCCCGAATCCCGAGGAGCTCGGTCGGGCCCTGCGCGTCCTGGCGCGCCCCGCGGCGCGCGTGCGCGTCGCCGTGCACTAGTCCCGGTAGCGTGGCGGAGTGAGCGTTCTACCGATTCGGGTCTACGGCGACCCGGTGCTGAACCAGGCGACGACGGACATCGAGACGATCGACGGTCGCGTGGCGGCACTGGCTGACTCGATGATCGCCACCATGTACGACGCACCGGGGGTGGGTCTGGCGGCGAACCAGATCGGCGTCCAGAAGCGCCTCTTCGTCTACGACAAGGGCGACGGGCCGGTGGTGGTGGTCAACGCGCGCATCGTGGAGAGCGACGGCGAGTGGACCTACGAGGAGGGGTGCCTGTCCGTGCCCGGTCTGAGCTGGGAGATCACGCGGCCCAACGCGGTCCACCTGGTGGGCTACGACCTGGACGGCAAGGAGATCAGCGTGGAGGCCGACGAACTCGAGGGCCGGATCTTCCAGCACGAGATCGACCACCTCGACGGCGTGCTCCTGGTCGAGCGCCTGGACGAGGATCAGCGCCGCGCGGCGCGCAAGCTCCTGCGCCGGCGGCGCGTGGACGTGGGGTCGCGCGATCCGGACGGCCTGGGCCGTTTGCTCGAGTCCTAGATGCGCCTGGCGTTCCTCGGCACGCCCGAGGCGGCGGTGGTGGTGCTGGACGCGCTGGTCGACGCCGGCCACGACGTCGCGGTGGTGGTGACGCGACCGGACCGGCGCCGTGGTCGGGGGCCCGAGCTGACGCCGAGCCCGGTAGCTCGCGCGGCGCGCGCGCGGGGCCTCACGGTGGTGCACCGCGTGGCCGACATCGAGCCCTTCGAGGTGGCGCGCGGCGTGGTCGTGGCCTACGGTGCGATGATCCCCGCGTCGGTCCTGGCTCGTACGCCGATGCTGAACGTGCACTTCTCGCTGCTGCCGCGCTGGCGCGGCGCGGCGCCCGTCGAGCGGGCGATCCTGGCCGGCGATGCGCTGACTGGCGTCAGCATCATGACGCTGGAGGCGACCCTCGACACCGGTCCGGTGCACCTCGCGCGGCGCGTGGCGCTGCGGGGCCAGACGGTGAGCGAGCTGACCGACGAGTTGGCTCACGTGGGGGCACGGGCGTTGCTCGAGGTCCTCGCATCGCCGGAGCTCTTGGCGTCGCCGACGGCGCAGGTGGGCCCGGCGACCTACGCGGAGAAGATCAGTGGCGAGGTGCTGCACCTCACGCCGTCGATGCCGGGGGAGCTGCTCGAGCGCACGGTGCGCCTGGAGCGTGCCTACTTCCTGGTCGACGGGCGGCGCCTCGCGGTGCGCCGCGCGCACCTGGTGGCCTTGCCAGACGCGGCGGCGTCGACGGTGGTTCGACTCGGCAGCGAGATCGTGGCGGTGGGCGAGCGAGCCGCACTGGCCCTGGACGAGGTGCGACCGGAAGGCTCACGGTCGATGACCGGCCTCGCGTGGTGGGCGGGCGCGCGCTGGAACGAGGCGCCACGGTGGTCGTAGCGGTGGCGCACTCTAGGCTGAACCCGTGACGTCGATCAGTGTCGGCCCCGCAGGGCAGTTGCGTATCGCCCCGTCGATCCTGTCGGCGGACTTCGGCTTCCTCGCCGATGCGGTGCGCGCGGTGGACGCCGAGACCGACTGGCTGCACCTGGACGTCATGGATGGTCACTTCGTGCCCAACGTCACGATCGGTCCGCCCGTGGTGCGCTCCCTGCGCCGCTACAGCGGGCGCGCCTTCGACTGTCACCTCATGATGTCCGAGCCGGGTCGCTACCTCGAGGCCTTCGCGGCGGCGGGGGCGACGAGCTGCACGGTGCACGTCGAGGTGGGCGACACCGCGGCGCTGGTGCGTGAAGCCCGCCAGCTGGGGCTGCGCGTCGGCGTGGCCGCGAATCCCGACACCCCCTTCGAGGTGGTGGCGCCGTTCCTCGAGTCGATCGACCTTCTGCTGCTCATGACGGTCTTCCCGGGCTTCGCTGGGCAGTCCTTCATGGCTGAGGTCATGGGAAAGGTGGCGCTCGCGCGCGAGGAGATCGACCGGCGCGGTCTGCCCGTCGACCTGGAGGTCGACGGGGGCATCGACGTGACGACCGCGCCGATCGCCACGCGCGCCGGCGCCAACGTGTTGGTGGCCGGCTCGGCGATCTTCGCACAGGACGACGCGCGCGGAGCCGCCCACCGGCTGCGCGAGGCGGCGCTGGAGGGTCTGGCGTGACCCTCGACGCGGTGGAGCTCATGGCGGCGGCGATCGAGGAGGGGGAGAAGGCTCGCTACCACGCTCCCCCCAATCCGTGGGTCGGCGCCCTGGTCGTGGGGCCGGACGGCCGCGTCCTCGCCCAGGGGCACACCCAGGTACCCGGCGAGGCCCACGCCGAGATCGACGCGCTGCGCCGCGCCGGCGAGCGGGCGCGAGGCGCCACCCTGGTCGTCACCCTGGAGCCGTGCGCGCACCAGGGCCGTACCGGTCCCTGCACCGAGGCGATCATCGCGGCGGGGATCGAGCGGGTGATCGTGGGAGTGGTCGACCCCGACGCGCGCGTCGCGGGACGCGGCGTGGCCCGGTTGCGCGAGGCGGGACTGGAGGTGACGCTCGACGTCGCGGCGCCGGCGGTTCGCGAGCAGTTGGGGGCCTACCTGTGGCACCGGGCCACGGGACGGCCGTACGTGGTGGCCAAGGTGGCGGCCACCCTGGACGGGGCGGTGGCGATGGCCGACGGTACGAGTCAGTGGATCACTGGTGAGGCGGCCCGGCGCGACGCCCACGTGCTGCGCGCGCAGAGCCAGGCGATCGTGGTGGGGGCGGGGACCGTACGCGCGGACGATCCTCGGCTGACGGCGCGACTGGGCGACATCGTGCTCGAGCCCCTGCGGGTGGTGCTGGGCCACGCGCCGGCGACGGCGCGGGTGCGACCGTGCCTCGAGCACCAGGGGGATCTGGGCGCTCTGCTGGACGACCTGGGGCAGATGGACGTCGTCCAGGTACTGGTCGAGGGCGGGCCGCGTACCGTGAGCGCGTTCCTCGACGCGCGCCTGGTCAACCGCGTGGTGTGGTACGCGGCGCCGGCGTTCGCCGGGTCGCGTGAGACGACCGGCGCGCTGGCGGGGCTGACGACGCCGACGCTGGGGGACCTGCGGCGTGGTCGGCTCGTCGGCGTACGCCAAATCGGCGATGATATACGAATGGACGTGGAGATCTGATGGCACTGTCGACGATAGAAGAGGCTCTCGAGGCGCTGGCGCGTGGCTCCATGGTGGTGGTCGTGGACGACGAGGACCGCGAGAACGAGGGCGACCTGATCATGGCCGCCGAGGACGTCACCACGGAGACCATGGCATTCTTCCTCGAGCACACGTCAGGCGTCTTTTGCGTGCCGCTGGAGAGTGAGCGGGCCGACCAGTTGGATCTGCCGTTGATGGTGGTGGACAACACCGAGGCGCAGCGCACGGCCTTCACCGTGACGGTGGACTACCGTCACGGCACGACGACCGGGATATCCGCGCACGACCGCGCGGCGACCGTGCGCGCGCTGATCGATCCGGCCACGCGACCTAGCGACCTCAGCCGCCCGGGCCACATCTTCCCGCTGCGCTACCGGCCGGGCGGGGTTCTGAAGCGAGCTGGACACACGGAGGCGACCGTCGACCTGTGCCGCCTCGCCGGCAAGTTCCCCTCGGGCGTGCTGTGCGAGATCGTGACCGCGGATAAGTCGGGTATGGCGCGTCTGCCCGAGTTGACGGTGTTCGCCGAGCGACACGGGCTGCCGCTCATCTCGATCGCGGACCTCATCCGCTACCGGCGTCGCCACGAGAAACTGGTCCGGCGCGTGGCCCAGTCCACCCTGCCGACCGAGCACGGCGTGTTCCAGGCAGTGGTCTTCGAGTCGGTGCTCGACGGTGAGCAGCACCTGGCGCTGGTCTACGGCGATCTGGGCGAGGGCCGCGAGGTCCTGGTACGGGTCCACTCGGAGTGTCTGACCGGCGACGTCATGGGCTCGCTGCGCTGCGACTGCGGCCCCCAGCTGCACACCGCGATGGCCAAGATCGCCGCGGAGGGTGCGGGGGTAGTGGTCTACCTGCGCGGCCACGAGGGGCGCGGGATCGGTCTCGGGCACAAGATCCGCGCCTACGCCCTGCAGGAGGAAGGTCGTGACACGGTGGATGCCAACGTGGAGTTGGGTCTGCCGGTGGACTCGCGCGAGTACGGTATCGGCGCGCAGATCCTGGTGGATCTCGGTGTGACGTCGATGCGGCTGATGACCAACAATCCGGCCAAGTACGGTGGGCTGGAGGGGTTCGGGCTCAACATCGTGGAACGGGTGGCGATCGAGAGTCACCCCACGGCCTTCAATATTGACTACCTGCGCACGAAGCGTGAGCGGATGGGCCACCTGCTTGGGGGACTCGATGACGTCGACGACTGACACCGCGTTCGACGAGGAGGTTGCGCGCCGGACGCGGGCCCGCGTGGGCACCTACCTCGAGGGGGACCACGAGGGTCGAGGTCGGCGGGTGGCGCTGGCGTGCGCTCGCTTCAACGGTGGCGTGACGCTGCGCCTGGTGGAGGGGGCCCTCGCGCGCCTCGACGAGTCCGGCGTGGACCGCGCCGACGTGACGCTGGCCTGGGCGCCCGGTGCGTTCGAGTTGCCGGCTCTGGCCCGAGCGCTCATTGCGTCGCCGCGACCCGTCGACGCCGTGGTGGCGCTGGGTGCGGTGATTCGCGGTGAGACCGGCCACTACGACCTGGTCGCGGGGGAGTGCGCCCGCGGGCTCCAGGACGTGCAGCTGACCACGGGGGTCCCCGTGGTCTTCGGGGTCCTGACCACCGAGACGGTGGACCAGGCGTGGGAGCGCTCCGCGCCCGACGAGACCAACAAGGGCGCCGAGGCCGTCACCACGGCCCTGGAGATGGTCTCGCTGCTGGCGCTGATCGGTGACGATCGTCGCTCGTGATCGAGGGCGTGATCGAGGAGTTCGACGCGTGGCGCGGTGTGGGCGTCGTGCGCGATCGTGGGGGCGAGCGTCTGTTCTTCCACTGCGTGGAGATCGCCGACGCCAGCCGCTCGATCGAGCCGGGCACGCTGGTGCGGGCTCGGCGCGCGGCCGGTCAGCGCGGTGACGACGAGGCGCGTATGGTCACACCACGGTCCGCGGACGTTGTAGTTTAGGTCCACTATGGCCGTACTGGGGGGTAACGCGTTCGCGAGGTGGCGCGTCACGTGTCGTGGGCCGTTCGGGGCGCGCCGCGGAGCACACGTGTGACGGGACCGTCATCGACGACACCCCTGTTGGCGCTCGAGGGCGTCTCGGTGCGCTTCGGGGGGCTGCAGGCGCTGCGTGACGTGTCCTTCGCGGTGTCCCCGGGAGAGATCGTGGGGCTCATCGGACCCAACGGCGCCGGCAAGACCACGGCGTTCAACGTCGCTTGCGGCTTCGTGCGTCCGACGAGCGGACGGGTGGTCCTGCCCGCGGCCGGCGTGATCAGTCCGCGCGCCACCCAACTGGCGCGCGCCGGGGTGGCGCGAACGCTCCAAGGCGTGGGGCTCTTCCCTCACGTCACGGTCCTCGAGAACGTCATGGCTGGTGGACAGATACGTCCCGGCGGGGGATTCGTGGCCGGTCTCCTGGGTCTACCGCGCTCGGTGCGCGCCGAGCGCCAGCTGCGCCACGACGCCGCGGCGATGCTCGAGCGCCTGGGGGTGGCCAGCTTCGCCGCGGCGCTGCCCGGCTCGATCCCCTACGGAGTGGCGAAGAAGGTGTCGGTGGCTCGGGCGCTGATGTGCGAGCCTTCCCTGCTGCTGCTCGATGAGCCGGCGTCGGGGCTCGACGAGGCGGAACTGAGCGACTTCGCGTCGCTGATTCGCGACTTGCGCGCGACCATGGGGGTGCTGCTGGTGGAGCACGACATGGAGTTCGTGATGCCTCTCGTGGACCGGCTGGTCGTGCTCGACTTCGGTCAGGTCATCGCGAGTGGGACGCCGGGCGAGGTGCGCGTGCACGAGGCCGTGATCGCCGCCTACCTGGGGGTGGAGGAGTGATCGTCGTCGAGAACCTCTCGGTCTCCTACGGCGCCGTGCGCGCACTGCAGTCGGTGTCCTTCGAGGCGCCGTCGGGTGAGATCACGGCGGTTCTCGGAGCGAACGGCGCTGGCAAGACGACCCTACTGCGCACGATCAGCGGCCTCGTGACCCCGCTGTCGGGTACCGTCCGCAAGGACGGTGACCTGCTCAGCGGCCGCAAGACCGAGGACATCGTGCGCCTCGGCGTCGCGCACGTGCCCGAGGGCCGCGGCGTGATCGCGGAGTTCACGGTCGAGGAGAACCTACGACTGGGATTCATGATCGCGCGGGGGTCGCTGGCCGACGCACTGGACGAGCAGTACGCGATCTTTCCGGTGCTGGGGGAGCGGCGCCGTCAGGCCGCCGCCACGTTGTCGGGAGGCGAGCGCCAGATGCTCGCGATGGCGCGCGCCCTGATCGCCCGGCCTCGCGTGCTGCTGCTGGACGAGCCGTCGCTGGGTCTGGCGCCACTGGTCACGGCGCAACTGATGCAGCAGATCCGCGAGTTGTGCGCGAGGGAGAATCTGACGGTGGTGCTGGTCGAGCAGAACGCGACGTCGGCGTTGCGTATCGCCCAGCGCGCCGTAGTCCTGCGGGTCGGGGTCGTGGTCGCCAACGACACCGCCGCGGCCGTGCGCGACGACGAGAACTTGCGCCAGTACTACCTGGGGATGGTGGAGTGATGGATTCGTTTCTGACGTCGCGCAACGTGTCCGACCTGCTCGGCGGGGTGACCAGCGGGGTCATCTACGCGCTGGTCGCCCTCAGCCTGGTGCTGATCTGGCGCTCGACGAGGATGCTCAACTTCGCCCAGGGCGCGATGGCGGTCTTCGCCACCTACATCGGCTTCGCCATCCTCGCCCCCTCGACCAATTACTGGGTGTCGATGGCCGTGGCGATTCTGGCGGGTCTGGTGCTGGGCGGCGTCACCGAGCGGGTGCTGGTGCGTCCCCTGTACGGCAAGCCCGAGATCAACCCGATCGTGGCGATGGTCGGGCTGCTGCTGGTACTCGAGTCCATCGCCGCAGCGATCTGGTCCACCTCCTCTCGGGCGCTGGCGACGCCCTTCTCCATCGTGGACTGGCAGTTGAACCACAAGCCGGTGGCCCTGTCACCCTTCGCCCTCTACGAGATCATCACCTCCCTCGTGGTGATGGCCATCGTGGCCGGGCTCTTCCAGTACACGAAGTTGGGGCTGCAGCTGCGCGCGGCGGCTCTGGCTCCGGAGGTGTCACGGCTGCTGGGGGTTCGCGTGGGCCGCATGCTCACGGTGGGGTGGATGCTCTCGACGGCGGTGGGCGCGGTGACCGCGGTGCTGGTGGCGTCGAACTTCTTCACGGGTCTGACCCCGAGCGGCATGGACGGGGTGTTCGCGTTCGGCTTCATCGCCGCCGCCATCGGCGGTCTCGACAGCCCGGTGGGGGCGATGGTGTCGGGCCTCGCCCTGGGTGTGGTGTTCCAGTTCGTGGGGGACTACGTGAACTCCAACGCGATCATCCTCGTCGCACTGGCGATGCTGATCGTCTCGCTCATGGTGCGCCCCAACGGGATCTTCACCCGTAGCGCCCAGCGGAGGGTGTGATGGCGCGCGTGGTGGGGTCTCGTCTGGGAGTGGGTCTGGCCCTCAGCGTGGTGGCGGTCGTGATCGTGGCGCTGCTGAGCTCCTCGACGCGCCTGGCGGTGGCCCTGGGCCTCGGCGTGGCCGTGCTCGGCGTGGGGGCGACGCTGGTGAGCCTGCCGGCTGTGCGCCGCGACCATCCCGTGGTGACCAGGGCGCTCATCAGTGTGGTCGTCGTCGACCTCGCCGTCGTGCTCACCTTCCGCGTCTCGGCGACATCGAACTCCAACGTGGCCATCGGGGCCGCGATGGCCATCGTGCTGCTGGGCCTGTCCTTCCTGACCGGTTCGTCGGGGCAGATCTCGCTGGGCAACGGCGCCTTCATGGGAGTGGGCGCCTTCACCGTCGGGATCTGGGCGGATCACCACGCGACGACGCCACTGGTGGTGGTCCTCGTCCTGGCGACCGTGGCCGGGGCGCTGGTCGGGCTGGTCCTGGGCTTGCCGGCCACTCGCTTGCGCGGGCCCTACCTGGCCGGGATGACGCTGGCCTTCGCCGTGGCCTTTGGAGCGATCCTCAACGTCTTCAGCTCGTGGACGGGCGGTGACTCGGGGCTGCAGTTGCCGTCGGCCGTGGTCGCCCCGCACTGGCTGGCCTCCTACTTCGGGCCGGGCGCGTCCACGTTAACCACCAGCAGCGCCTGGCTGGCCGATATCTCGATCGTGGTGACCGGGGTGGCGCTGTTCCTCATGGCCAACCTGTTCGCGAGTCGCACCGGGCGCGCGATGCGTCTGGTGCGCGACAACGACGTCGCCGCCGAGCTCGTGGGCGTCTCGTTGCCGCGCGCGCGCGTCGTCGCCTTCACCGTATCCGCGGCCTACGCCGCACTCGGTGGGGCGCTGTGGACGCTGGTCAACAACGCGGTGTCGCCGTCGACCTACGGATTCGTGCTGTCGATCACCATCCTTTCGCTCGTGGTCATCGGCGGTATCGGCACCATTCCGGGTGCGATCATCGGGGGGATCATCTACGCCTTCTCCGCTGGTGCCATCTCGTGGCTGACCGCGCACCTGGGACTCAACCCCCAGGGCAACGTGGCGAGTCAGTTGGACGGCATCATCTTCGGCGGGCTGCTGGTCCTGACGATCGTCTTCGCGCCGATGGGCATCGCCGGACTCGTTCGTCACGGGTGGCGCCGGTGGCGTCGCGGCTGAGAGCCGCCGCGTCGTGGTGACTTGCAACGCCTGGTGCCAGGGTCTACTGTCACTGCGCACGGACTTACCCGTGAGTTAGAGAGTGGGGGATGCTATGGGAGTTAGTCGGATGCGGCGCATGGCCGCGGGGGTGGCCGCGCTGACCGCGGTAGCCAGCGCGGCGACGCTGACGGGAACGGTGGCCGCGCAGGCGGCCCCCGCGACGCCCGGGGTGACCCCGAGTCAGGTGACCATTGGTGCCACCGTGCCGCTCACGGGGATCGCGGCTACCGGCTACAGCGAGGTCGCCAAGGCCGCCAACGCGGTGTTCTCGTGGGTGAACCACCACGGTGGGGTCAACGGGCGCCGGATCAACTACATCATCAAGGACGACTGCTACGGCACGCCGGGCTTCGGGTGCACCGGCAATCCCAACACGGTGCAGCTGACCAAGGATCTGATCCAGACGCCGGTGTTCGCGACCGTGGGATCGCTGGGTACGCCGACTCAGGACTCGGTGCGCGCGCTACTCAAGAGCGCGGGCGTCCCACAGCTGTTCGTCAACTCCGGGTCCAAGGACTGGAACAACGCCAAGCAGTACCCGGGGCTGTTCGGCTGGCAGACCAGCTACACCGTGGAGAGCAAGATCATCGGCACGTACCTGAAGGCCCACTACGCGGGCCAGAAGATCTGCTTCCTGGGCCAGAACGACGACTTCGGCGCCAACGGCCTGCTGGGCCTGCGTGACGTGGGGATCAACCCGACCGACGTGGCGATGTACGACGTTGCAGGCCTGGTGACGGGCGGCGCGGGGTACTTCACGCCCTTCATCCAGAAGTTCCAGAGCGACGGCTGCACGGTGGTCTACCTCGACACGATCCCCCAGGCCACGGACGCGGCCCTGGGCAACGCCGAGGCGCTCAGCTACAAGCCGCTGTGGGCGATCTCCAGCGTCGGGGCCGACCCGACCACGGTGGGGCTCGCCTTCGCGGGCAAGCCGGACCCCGAGGTCGGCGCCATCTCCTTCAGCTACCTCCCGGCGTCGACGGCCGCGAACCAGTGGCGCTCGTGGATGCGCAAGATCCTGTCGGCCGACAAGACGGACTTCCCGAACTTCACGGCCACGACGCCGCTGGACGGCAACATGGCCTACGGCATCGGCTGGGGCGTGGCCTTCGTGGAGACCCTGAAGGCGGCCGGGCGCAACTTCACGCGCGCGAGCTTCCTGCACACGCTGATGACGACCACGCTGCAGACGCCGGCGCTGGTGCCGCTCAAGTACTCGCCGACCAACCACCAGGGGCTGACCGGCGGCTACATCGTCAAGGTCTCCGGGCCCACGGCGACCTCGGTGCTGGACCCGACGGTGTTCACCACCGGGCCGACCAAGGCGAGCAAGCTGGTGCGGGCCAAGGTCCTGAGCACGCGGGTTCCCGCCTGGCTCATCAACTGACGTGCCGACGACGGCGGCGGGCTTGCCCGCCGCCGTCGTCGGACGAGTCGAGGTTGAGTCGGCTCGCGCGGCGTTGGTTCGACGGGCGTCAGTCCGGCGCGGTGGCGTCGGGAGCCGGCGCGGCGGGCGCGGGTGCGCTCGCGGCGCGCACGTAGACCTGCTGCACTTCAGCCAGGGCCTGGCGGTAGAGGTCGCGGTGCTCGCCGAGCCGCTCGCCGCCGGCCGTGATCATCGCCGCGACGACGTCGATCGTGACCTGTGCCGCGGGCAACTGGGGGGGCTCGGCGGCGAGGTGGATCGCCGCCAACTGGAGCAGGTGCAGGATGTGGTTTCCCAGGACGACGTCGACGGGCGTCGTGCGCAGGATGTCCTTCTCGTCGTCGGTGGCGTCGCTCACGGCTCCAGGGTAGCGGGCAGGACGAGGCTGATTCGACGGAGGTTTTCCACTCAGCGGTGGCCCTGGGAGGGGAGCCACCGCTGAGTGGCGGAGTGGCTAGGACAAACCGTGATGCGGGCGCGATCGGCGGGAGGGACCGATCGTGATTCGCGGCGTCGGGTCTAGCGGCACGGGGTCCACCGTACGACGGTCGGCTAAAGCGGGGGCAGTGAGTGGGTAAGGAGTGGGTAAGAGTCCCGTCCGCCGCCTGCTAACCTGGCCCGAGTACACAGCAAGTGAGGTTGGCGAGGCCGGCCTCCACCCGGCCGCGAGACGTGCGTCGGGTTTCAGGAGTTTGCGCCCCGCTTGCCGTGGTGACGTGTTGAGCGTCGCGAGGAGCAAGGAGAGGGATATCGCAACAGTGCCGGGAGACCACCGGGTCAACGATCGCATCCGCGTCGAGACGATTCGACTGATCGACGAGGAGGGGAATCAGCGCGGCGTCATGGCGACGCGTGAGGCGCTGGCGATGGCTCGGAGCCTTGATCTGGACCTGGTCGAGATCGCGCCGACGGCGAGCCCGCCGGTTTGTCGCATCATGGACTACGGAAAGTTCAAGTTCGATGAGGCCCAGAAGGCCAAGGAGTCGCGGCGCAAGTCGGTCAACGTCGGGGTGAAGGAGATGAAGTATCGCCCCAAGATCGGCCCGGGTGACTTCGACACCAAGACGCGACTCGTGGAGAAGTTCCTTGGCGAGGGACACAAGGTGAAGATCACGATCATGTTCCGCGGGCGCGAGTCGGCCCACCCCGAGCTCGGTCGCAAGATCCTCGATCGCCTCGTGGAGCGGTTGGGCGACACGGCGAAGGTCGAGTCGTCCGCGAAGCTCGATGGACGCAACATGACGATGGTTCTCGGCCCGGATCGACGAGTGAAGGCGAAGAGTACGGAAGACGGTGGCCCCGGGGCGGCGAGCGACACGCCGACGGAGCCGGCGATCACAACACACGAGGAGGGCTGAGATGCCGAAGATGAAGACGGACAGTGGCGCGAAGAAGCGCATCAAGGTGACGGGAACGGGTCGGCTGCGTCGACGTAAGGCGTTCCGCGGTCACATCATGGAGAAGAAGTCGTCGGTGCGCGCCCGCCGCCTCGGTCGCGAGACGGACATCTCGCCGGGGATCGAGAAGCGCGTCAAGAAGATGTTGGGTCTGTAGAGAGTCGATCGAGGAGAGAAGCAGTCATGGCACGCGTCAAGAGGGCGGTGAACGCCAAGAAGCACCACAAGGCGGTACTCGAGGAGGCCAAGGGCTACTACGGCGACCGCAGCCGTACGTTCCGCGCGGCCAATCAGGCCGTCCAGCACTCGGGGGTCTACGCCTACCGTGACCGGCGAGCGCGCAAGGGTGAGTTCCGCAAGCTGTGGATCCAGCGCATCAATGCGGGCACACGCGCACACGGGGTGAGCTACAGCCGCTTCATCGCGGGCCTGCGCGAGGCGGGTATCGAGGTGGATCGGCGAGTGCTCGCGGATCTGGCGGTCAACGACGAGGCGGCCTTCGCCGCCCTGGTCAGCCAGGCCAGCGCCGCTCTGTCGAAGTAGGCCGTGGCGGCGTCGCTGGGCGCATCGCACGCGCACGTGCGGCGACTGCGCCGGCTCGCACGACACCGGGAGGATCGTTGGGAGCAGGGCGCGTGCGTGCTCGAGGGCCCCGACCTGGTGTCGGCCGCCCTGGAGCACGGGCACGCCCTCGAGGCGCTGTTCGTCGCCAGCGGACGGCGTGAGCTCTACGCGGAACTGATTCAGCGCGCGGCGGTCCACGCCACGCCGGTCTTCGACGTTGACCCTGCGGTGCTGGCGCGCGTGGCGCCTGCGGTCACCCCCCAGCCGCTGGTGGCCATCGCGACCTGGCCGCTGGTGGCGCTGGACGACGTCGTGATGTCCGGTCTCGTCCTGGTGGTGCACGACCTGCGCGATCCCGGCAACGCGGGCACGATCATTCGGTCCGCCGACGCCGCAGGCGCACGCGGCGTGGTGTTCAGCGGGGACAGCGTCGATCCCACGAATCCCAAGGTGTTGCGCGCCAGCGCCGGGTCGATCTTCC
Organism: Actinomycetes bacterium; assembly: GCA_021786095.1. Lineage (GTDB taxonomy): Bacteria > Actinomycetota > Acidimicrobiia > Acidimicrobiales > RAAP-2 > RAAP-2. The sequence goes on from JAJYNX010000071.1 coordinate 56,031, forward strand.
ACGTCCCCGTGGCGGTGGCCCCACTCGCGGCGACGCTGGCCCGCGCGCGCGGTGCCGGGGCGCGGACCTGGGCCACGGTGGTACGCGGCGGAACCGAGTTGCGTGACGTACCCTTCACCTCTCCGACCCTGGTAGTGATCGGCAACGAATCCGCGGGTCTCGACGCGGCGTCGGTGGCGAGCTGCGATGACACGCTGAGCATCGCGATGGTCGGTCGTGCCGAGTCTCTCAACGCGGGCGTTGCCGCGTCGCTCGTCGCGTTCGCGGCACAGTGGTGGCGCGCGGATCACGGTGACCCGCTGGCAGGTCGTAGCCTTACGGAGTTATGACGACGACTCCACCATTCGACGATCTGGCCGCGCGGGCGCGCGAGCTGCTGGCGCTGATCGAGGCGACGGACTCGCTGGACGAGTTGCGCCAGTCCGAGTCGGCCCTGGTCGGAAAGCGGTCGCCGCTCGCCGCGTGGCAGAAGTCGTTGGGGTCGCTGGACGCGGCCCAGCGCGCCGCGGCCGGCGCCCGGCTCCAGGAGGTGCGTCGCCAGGTGGAGACCGCTCTGGCCGAGCGCCGCGACGTGCTCGAGCGTCAAGCTCGCGAGGAGCGAGCGGCCCAGGACCGACTCGACCTGGGTGACGTGGTCGTGCGGTCGGTGCGCACGCCCCTGCGCGCGGGGCATCCAGGACTGGTGGCGGTGACCCAGCGCGAGCTCGAGGACGTGTTCGTGGCGATGGGCTTCACGGTGGCCGAGGGTCCCGAGGTCGAGACGGACTGGTACAACTTCGAGGCCCTCAACATCCCGCCCGCTCACCCGGCGCGCGGCATGTGGGACACCTTCTACGTCGGTTTGGGCGAGCCGGAGACCGTGGTGCTGCGCACCCACACCTCGCCGACTCAGGTTCATCTGATGGAGGACGCCGTGGCTCACGGCACGCTGCCCATCCACGCGGTGGCGCCCGGGCGCTGCTACCGGCGCGACACGCCCGACTCCCGACACCTGGCGGTGTTCCACCAGATCGAGGGTCTCGTGGTCGACCGTGACGTGACGTTCGCGGACATGGCCGGCGTGATCGAGACGTTCACTCGCGCCTACTTCGGACCCGACATCACCTCGCGGCTACGACCCGCCTACTTCCCCTTCACCGAACCGTCGGCGGAGTTCGAGATCACCTGCACGATCTGTCGCGGTGCGGGCTGTCGTACCTGCTCCTCGACGGGGTGGATCGAGCTCGGCGGATGCGGCATGGTGGATCCGGCGGTCTTCGAGGCCGTCGGCATCGATGTCGAGCGCTGGCAGGGCTTCGCTTTCGGCTTCGGGATCGACCGATGCGCGCAGATGCGCTTCGGCATCGCGGACATGCGGGCTCTGGTGGAGAACGACGTGCGCTTCCTGGAGCAGTTCTCGTGAGGGTCGCTCTGTCGTGGCTCCGGGAGTTCGTGGACCTGCCCGAAAGTGCGGATGAACTCCGCGAGATCCTGGACGATCTCGGTCTGGTGGTGGAGGCGATCGAGCGGGTCGGCGAGCCCCTGGAGGAGGTGGTCGTCGCGCGCGTCGACGAGATCCGATCCATCCCCGGCGCCGATCGCATCCGCCTCGTCGTCGTCGACGCGGGGAATGGTCCACTTGAGATCGTGTGCGGGGCGACGAACTTCGACGTCGGGGATCACGTGCCGCTCGCTCGAGTGGGGGCCGTGCTGCCCGGCGACGTCGTCATCGCCCGGCGCCAGATGCGTGGCGTCACGAGCAACGGCATGCTGTGCTCGTCGCGCGAGCTGGGCCTGAGCGACGAGCACGAGGGGCTGATGCTGCTCCAGGGCGTCGAGAACCGACTGGGCGAGCCACTCCACGAGGTGCTGGGCATCGCGAGCGACGTGATCTTCGACATCTCGATCGAGGGGAATCGACCCGACGCGTGGTCGGTGGTGGGCGTCGCCCGCGACCTCGCCACGCGCCTGAATCGGACGTTGCGCCCGGCGCGGCTCGCGACGATCCAGTCGTCGCTCCCCACCGCCACGGTGGCCGCGGCGGGCATCGACGATCCGCACCTGTGCGGACGGCTGACGGTGTCCGTCGTCCGTGGCGTGAGCGTGGGCCCGTCGCCGGCGTGGGTCGCGCAGCGTCTGGAGAGCGCGGGGCTGCGCCCGATCTCCAACGTGGTGGACGCGTCGAACCTGGTGATGCTGGAGCTCGGGCAGCCGACGCATCCCTACGACGCGTCGCGAGTGGCGGGGCGCACGTTGCGCGCCCGTCGCGCTCGGCCGGACGAACAGCTGGTTACCCTCGACGGGGTGACGCGACAGCTCGCGCGAGCCGGGCGGGGGCTGGGTGACACCGGCGTCGACTGCGTGATCGTCGACGGTGAGGACACGGTGTTGGGCCTCGCGGGCATCATGGGCGGCGCCTCGAGCGAGATCACCGCCGATACGACCGAGATCCTGCTCGAGGCGGCCTACTTCGATCCGATGACCATCGCGCGGTCGTCGAAGCGTCACGGGCTTCGTACGGAGGCCTCCGTGCGTTTCGAGCGAGGAGTGGACCCCGAGCTGGCGCCGCGCGCGGTGGCCCGTATCGTGTCCATCCTGAGCGAGAGTTGTCCCAACCTCGAGTGGCTGGCCGATCCGCTGGACGTGCGGGGTATCGTGCCCGCCCCACCCACCGTGGAGTTGCGCGGTGGGGATATCGAGCGAATCCTCGGGGCGTCGCTGGATCGTGACGAGGTCACGCGGCTGCTCGAAGGGCTGGGCTTCTCGGTCACGGCCGGCTCGACCAGTCTCTTCGTCATCGCGCCCAGCGCCCGTCTCGACGTGCGCCACGGCGCGGCGGGCCGCGCGGACGTCGTGGAGGAGATCGCGCGGCTTCACGGGTACCGTCGCCTGGCGCGGCGATCGCCGTCCTGGGCGGAGCCGGGTGCACTGAGTGAGCGCACCCGCCTGCGCCGGCGCGTGCGCGACGTCGCGGTTGATCTGGGCCTGTACGAGGTATGGACACCCACTCTGGTGAGCGACGAGGAGTTCGATCTGGTCGCCCGCGGCGAGCAACGCGTGCGAGTCACCAATCCGCTGGCCAGTGGCGAGTCAACACTTCGCGCGACGCTGCTGACGGGCGTGGTGCGCGCGTGGGCCCGCAACGTGGAGCGGGGTCTGGGTGACGTGGTCGTGGGCGAGATCGGCACCGTCTTCACGCACCCCGCCACGCGGGGTGGACGCACGACGCGCGGTGGGGTCGCCGGAGCCACCACCCTCACCCTGCCGGGAGAGCACGAGCGACTCACGGTGGTGCTGGGGCGGCCCGAGGACGACGCGACGACTGCGGTGGCGTGGTGGTCGGTGTTGGCCGAGCGTCTTGGTCTGACCGACATCGTCGTTCGCTCGCGCGACGATCTGGAGGGCGGGGTGCACGCGACTCGTGGCGCTCAGTTGGTCGATCGGGAAACCGGGGCCGTGCTCGGCCAGGTGGGTGAGGTGGAGGTGGATCTCGTGACGGCGGTGGCTCCGGGGATGCGCGAGCGACGGTTGGGCCTGCTCGACGTGGACCTCGACGCCGTGGCGGACTCCCTGCGAGTGCGACGGCGCGACACCGTCGCCGTGGTGCCCAGTCGCTTTCCGAGTGCGCTGCTGGATCTCGCACTGGTGACGCCGCAGTCGGTCCACGTCCAGGACCTGGCGGCGGCCCTGCGGACGTCGTCGCCACTGGTGGAGTCGGTGCAGGTCTTCGACGTGTTCCGCTCGGTGAGTCTGCCGGTGGGGACGCGCAGCGTGGCGTACACCATTCGTCTGGGTTCGAGCGATCATACGCTGAGCGACGAGGAGATCCGCGCCGCGCGCGAGTCACTCCTGGCGAGCGCCGTCTCGATGGGCGCGACGCTGCGCTGACGTCGCCGCGGACGCGAACCGTCCGGTAAGTTGGTCGCGTGATCGAGTTCGTGCCGCTGGCGACGCCCGGGCGACACTTCACGCGGAGTCGGCGGGTTCGTCTCGGCGACGCGGACCTCGACGGCGTGCTGCGGCCCGACGGCGTGGCGCGCTACCTCCAGGACGTGGCGGGTGACGACGCGGACGACACCGTGATCATCAGCGAGGACGTGTGGGTGGTGCGGCGCACCGCGATGCGCGTCGCCGCAGGGGGTGCGTGGCCGCGGTTGGGTGACGAGGTGACGCTCACCACGTGGTGCGCCGGCACCGGCGCGGCGTGGGCGGAGCGGCGAACCGACCTGCGCGTGGGGGAGCGGCTCATGGTGGAGTCGGTCGCCCTGTGGGTCCCCGTCGACCCGACGGGACGGCCGGTACGTCTACGACCCAGCTTCTTCGACGTCTACGGGGAGGCGGCAGCCGGCCGCCACGTCTCGGGACGGGTGACGGTGGTGGCGCCGCCCGCCTCCACTCGCTCGCGGCCGTGGTGCGTGCGCCGAAGCGATCTCGACGTGATCGGCCACGTCAACAACGCGGCGGTGTGGTGCGCACTCAGCGAGGTCGCCACCGAGTCGCTACGCTACGCCTCGTTGGTGCACCACGGTCCAATCGGTGCGCAGGACGAGGTGACGATGGTCCACGAGCCGGAGCGGATCTGGCTACTGGTTGACGGCGACGTCCGCGTCGCGGGTGAGTACCGCGTCGAGTGATCGGTTCGCGCCGCTGGTGGCGACGACGCTGCCGACGAGAACCAGTGGGAAGCCGAGGATGATCCCCAGCGTGAGCGGCTCGCGGAGGAAGGCGATGCCGAGCACCACCGCGAGGGCGGTGTTGGCGTAGGTGACGACGACGCTGCGCGTCGATCCGATCGTCGCGACCAGTTCGTAGAAGACCACGAACGCACCCGCGGTACACAGGAGCGCGAGCACGGCCATCGACCACCAGGTCTGGGCGTCGACGTGCGTGGGCCAGTGGGCGACACTCCAGGGAGTCCAGGCCACGGCGACGAGGGCGGTGGCCGTGGCCACCACGGCGACGCCGGGCACCCCCTGGAGCTTGGTCGCCAGGATGATGGGTCCGATGGTGTAGCCCACGCACACGATGAGCATGAGCGCGATCCACTCGAGTGAGCCGCCGTGAAGACTGAGTCCCACGAGCAGGGCCACCCCGAGAGCCCCCACTGCGAGGCCGGCGAGGCGACGTGGCGTGACGCGCTCCTCCGTGCGTCGGATGCGCTGGGCCAGGACCGAGAAGAGTGGTACGGCGCACACCAGCAGGCTCGTGAGCGAGCTCGTGATGTGGCGCTCGGCGGTGGCCATGAGGTACCAGGGGACTCCGAACTCGGCCGCGCCGAACGCGGCGATCCAGCCCAGGTGCGCGCGGATCAGTCGGGCGTGGCCGCGCCCGATCACCAGGGGCGCGAGGAGGAGGGCGGCCGGGCCCGTGCGTCCGAGCACCAGGACGCCGGGATCGAGTTGGCGTACGGCCACGCGCATGAGCAGATAGGGGATGCCCCAGAGGACCGTCATGATGGCGAACAGCACCCAGCCGCGACGTGACATGACCGTAGTGTAGGGGATGCTCGGCGATTTGCAGTTTTCATGGTCCGTATGCATAAAATGGCAACGTGCGGGTAGGGATCGTTGGTGCGACCGGGTACGCGGGACTGGAGTTGCTGCGCCTCGCCTCGTCGCACCCCGATCTCGAGGTGGTGGTGGCGACGGGAGATCGGAACGCCGGGCAGCGCGTGGCGCACTTCGCCCCCGCGCTGGCGGCTCTGTACCCGTCGCTGATCTTCGCGCCCCATGATCAACTGGAGGACGCTGAGCCGGAGCTCGTCTTCGTGGCGTTGCCGCACGGCCAGAGTCAGACGATCGTGGCGGACCTGGTCGCGCGGGGGATCGCCGTGGTGGATCTCGGCGCCGACTTTCGCTTGAAGGACCCGGCGACGTACTCACGGTGGTACGGCGAGACCCACCGCGCTCCCGAGCTGCTCGAGCGGGCGGTCTACGGGCTCGTCGAGCGTCACCGGGGTGAACTCGAGGGGGCTTCGCTCATCGCGTCACCCGGGTGCTACCCCACGGCGACGGCACTGGCCCTGGGGCCCTTCGTGGATCACGGGGTCGTCGAGACGACGTCCGTGGTCGTCAACGCGTTGAGCGGCGCCTCGGGCGCGGGACGCTCGCCGAGCGATCGTCTCCACTTCGCGCGACTGGCCGGCAACGCCGAGGCCTACTCCCTCGTCGCCCATCGACACACGCCAGAGATGGAGGCGGAGCTGGGCGTGCCCGTTCTGTTCACGCCCCACCTGGTCCCCGTCAGTCGCGGAATGCTGGTCAGCGCCTACGCGCGCCTGGCGTCGCCGGACACGACCAGTGATGACGTCATGACGTTGCTGCGGCGGACCTATCGTGACGATCCCTTCGTCGTGGTCAGCGACGAGCCACCGACGCTGAAGGACCCGCTCGGCAGCAACCTCTGCTTCGTCAGCGCCCGGGTGGATCCGCGCACGGGGTGGCTGATCGCGATGAGCTCGTTGGACAATCTGGTCAAGGGTGCTGCCGGCCAGGCCATCCAGGCGTGGAACGTGGCCAGTGGGCGACCGGAGACGATGGGCTTGCCGCGGTCGGGGGTGACGCCGTGAGTCGCGTCGTGGTCAAACTGGGTGGTCACGCGGTGCGTGACGCGCGAGTCGACGCGCCGGTTCTGGCGCAGCTGGCCCAGGACGTGGGCGCCCTGCGACGCGCCGGTGACGACGTGGTGGTCGTCCACGGCGGGGGTCCCCAAATCGCGTCGTTGCTCGCCCGCCTCCAGGTGCCCGAGCGTTTTCACGAGGGACTGCGGGTCACTGATTGGGCCACGCTGGAGGTCGTGGCACTGGCCCTCGCGTCGCTCAATCAGGTGATCACCGCCGCCCTGAACCGAGCTGGTCTCGAGGCGGTCGGCCTCAACGGGGCCGACGCCTCGCTCCTGCGTGCGTCACTGCTCGGCGGCGTCTGGGGTCGGGTGGGCGGCGTGCCAGCAGTCGACGCCTCGGTCGTGACGCGCGCGTGGTCCGTCGGTTGGACGCCCGTGGTGAGCCCGCTGGCGGTCGACGACGACGGTCAACTGCTGAACTGCAACGCCGACACCGTGGCTGGTGCCCTGGCGGGCGCACTGGGCGCGACCACACTGGTTCTGCTGAGCGACGTCGACCAGTTGCGTGGCGACCCCGACGACCCGAGCACGGCGCTGGATCGGGTGCGCAGCGATGAGGTCGAGGCGATGCTGGCGTCAGGGATGGCGCGCGACGGCATGCGGCCGAAGATGCGCGCGGCCCTGGACGCCCTGCGCGGCGGCGCCACGCGGGTCGTGCTGGCCGACGGCCGGCGCGAGCACGCCGTCGCTGGTGCGGTCGCCGGCACGGTTCCCGTGACCGAGGTACGAGCCAGTGAGTGAGCGATTCACGAGTGAGGAGTCCGCGTGACCAAGACCCAGCGCCAGCACCGTATCAGCGAGCTATTGGAGAGCGACGTGATCTCGACCGCGGCACAGGTCGTCGCGCGTCTCCAGGGTGAGGGGATCGCGGCGACCCAGGCGACCGTGACCCGCGACCTCCAGGAGCTCGGCACGATCAAGATCCGCGACGAGTACGGATCGCGTCGCATCGTGTTGGCGTCGACGCCAGCGATCAGCTCCGCGCCGATCGATCACCTGCGCCGGATGATGGGCGAGTGGGTGGTGACGGTGGCGTCATCGGCCAATCTCGTGGTGATCCGCACGCCACCGGGGTGCGCTCACGTCGTGGCCTCGGCGCTAGACCGTAGTGCGCTGGGCGGCGTGTTGGGCAGCGTGGCTGGGGATGACACAATTGTGGTCATCGCCAGCGACGAGCACGGCGGCGCGGCGCTGGCCGCGACGTTTCGCGATCTGGCGGGCCTCGCTCCGGTGAAGGTCGAGAGGAAGAGGAAGGGGACGTCACGATGACCACGCGCGTGGTACTGGCCTACAGCGGAGGACTCGACACGTCGGTCGCCGTTCGATGGATGATCGAGAACTGGAACGTGGAGGTGGTGGCCGTCCTGGTCAACGTGGGCCAGGATCCCGAGCGGTCCGAGAGCCTGGAGGACATACGGTCCCGAGCGCTCGCCGCGGGAGCGATCGAGTGCGTGATTGTGGACGCCCGCGACGAGATGGCCGAGGAGTTCTGCGGACGGGCCATTGCGACCAACGCACTGTACGAAGGGAAGTACCCGCTGGTCTCGGCGCTCTCGCGCCCGGTCATCGTTCGCCACCTGGTAGCCCAGGCGCGAGCGTTTGACGCCCAAGCCGTCGCGCACGGCAGCACAGGCAAGGGGAACGATCAGGTGCGTTTCGAAGTCGGCGTGCACGCTCTGGCTCCCGATCTGGAAGTGCTGGCGCCCGCGCGATCGTGGGGAATGACCCGGGCGGACTCGGTGGACTACGCGGCGCAATGGTCGATTCCTATTCAGGCCACGAAGGACAAGATCTACTCGATCGACGAGAATCTGTGGGGCCGGGCGATCGAGTGTGGTGACATCGAGGATCCGTGGGCCGCGCCCCCCGAGGAGCCGTACACGCTCACTCGGGTGCGCACGAGCGAGCCGGTCGAGATGGTGCTCTCGTTTCGTGAAGGTCGACCGACCGCGCTGGATGGCCAGGCCATGACGCTGGCGGAGCTGATCGCTGCGCTCAATGACCGGGTGGGCGCGACGGGCTTCGGGCGGGTCGACATGGTCGAGAACCGACGGGTGGGGATCAAGAGTCGCGAGGTCTACGAGTGCCCCGGGGCGTTGGCGCTGATCATGGCCCACGGTGACCTCGAGGATCTCACCCTCGAGCGCGAGGTGCACCACGAGAAGAGGCGGCTGGAGACCCGCTGGACCGAGTTGGTCTACGACGGTCTCTGGTTCTCGCCCCTGAAGGAGGCCCTCGACGCGTTCGTCACGGAGACGCAGCGCTTCGTCACCGGTGACGTCCGACTACGGGTGGAGCCGCCGGGCGTAGCGCGCGTGGTGGGTCGGCGCAGCCCCTACGCCCTCTACGACCATGGACTGGCCACCTACGACGCGGATGACGCCTTCCACCACGAGGACTCGGTCGGCTTCGTGCGCATCTTTGGCCTGGGCGTACAGACGTGGGCGGCCCGTCAGGGTGCCCGCCACGCCACACCCGGCACGTGACGCTCTGGAGCGGTCGCTTCTCGCGGCCGATGTCGCAGGCGCTCTGGGAACTCTCCGAGAGCTTCTCCTTCGATCACGTTCTGTACGCACACGACATCATGGGCTCACGAGCCCACGTTCGCGGGCTCGCTCGAGGGGGGCTGCTGAGCGACGACGAGGCCCGCGAGCTGGACCGCGTGCTCGTGGTCATCGAGGGCGAGTTCGCTGCTGGTACCTTCGTGCGCCACGACCAGGACGAGGACGTTCACATGGCCATCGAGCGACGGGCGACCGAGCTCGCCGGGGCCGTTGGGGCGCGTCTGCACACCGCGCGCAGCCGCAATGACCAGGTCGCGACGACATTGCGGCTCTTCACCCGCGACGCGCTGAGCACTCTGGGCAACGAGGTCCTGGATCTGGTGGACGCCCTAGTGGACCTCGGGGACCGCTACGAGGGTGCCTACCTGCCGGGGTACACGCACCTGCAGCGAGCGCAGCCGGTGCTCTTGGCGCATCACCTGAACGCGCACGCCTGGGCGTTGTTGCGCGACGTGGACCGGCTGGCCGACGCGCGCGTGCGGCTGAACGTGTCACCCCTGGGCGCCGGCGCGCTGGCCGGCACGTCGCTGGCGATCGACCCCGCGGCGACGGCGTCGTGGCTGGGCTTTCGGGAGTCTTTCGCCAACTCCATGGACGCGGTGAGCGACCGGGACTTCGTCGCCGAGACCCTGTCGATCGTCGCGCTGCTCGGTGTGCATCTCTCGCGCATGGGTGAGGAGCTGGTGCTGTGGACGAGCGCTGAATTCGGGTTCGCCTCGTTGGGCGACGACTTCACGACGGGGTCGTCGATGCTGCCGCACAAGAAGAACAGCGACGTCGCCGAACTGGCACGGGGGAAAAGTGGGCGCATGGTCGGGAACCTGGTGGGTCTGCTCACCGCGCTGAAGGGCCTGCCGCTCAGCTACAACCGCGATCTCCAGGAGGACAAGGAGCCGCTCTTCGACTCGCTCGTCCAGGCCTCGCTGGTGGTCAGCGCCGTCGCGGGCGCCTACCGCTCCTTGACGTTTCACGCTGCCGTCGCCGAGCGAGCTGCCAACGACGAGCTCCTCGGCGCGATCGACATCGCCGAGCGGCTGGTGGCCGACGGCATGCCGTTTCGCCGCGCCCACGACCTCGTCGGGCGTGCGGTGGGTGACGCCGTCGCTCAGGACATCCCCTTGAGCGAGGTGGTGGCCGCGACCGAGCAACTCGCCCCGTACGGCGACGTGTTCGAGAGCGGCTACGCGTTGTCGAGTCGACGGTCGCCCGGTGGGGCCGGCCCGGCGGCTCTCGGGGCCCAACGCGCGCGACTGGACGCCGAGCGGGCACGAGCACGCACAGCGATGGTCCCGATCACGCCGGTATTGCCGAGCGTGTGACAGGGCGGGGCCACACTGTGGTGGTGGCAGCGAAGGCGATGGAGGGGGGCGGGACGTGAGCGACCGGCTCTTGACGCCGTCGACGATCACGGCGTGGCTCGCGTGCTCGCACTACCTGACCCTGCATCAGGCCGTCGAGAGTGGCGCGCTCTCCTACGAGCCTCCGCCCAAGGGGTCGTTCGCCGAGCTCCTCGTGGACAAGGGGAACGCTCACGAGCGTGAGTGTCTGGACGCGTTCGAGCGCGAGGGGCGCGCGGTCTACCGGGTGCCGGCTCGTCGCGACGACGAGACCTTCGCACAGTGGGTGCAGCGTGTGGGCAACCCACTCGACGACGGCCACGACGTCATCTACCAGATGCCCTTCGCCCACGAGGGCGTGCGTGGCATCGCGGACTTCCTCGTGCGCGTGGACGATCCGCACCCCGGATTCTCGCGTTACGAGCCGATCGACGCCAAGCTCACGCGTCACAACGCCAAGCCGGGCCACGTGTTGCAACTGTGCTTCTACGCCGACGCGCTGGAGAGCCTGACGGGTTCGCCACCGCGCTCCATGCACCTGTGGCTGGGCTCGGGTGCGCTCGAGAGCCTGTCCGTGGAACAGTTTCGTCCCTACTGGCGCCGACTGCGCCGTCAGTTGCGAGTGGTGTTGAACGAGGACTCCGCGCTGGACGATAGTGCTCCTCAACCCTGCGATCACTGCGAGGTGTGCGAGTTCGCGACTCGCTGCGACGCTCAGTGGCGGGCCGCGGACTCGTTGGTCTACGTGGCGTCGATCCGCCCGCCCGAGCGGGCCGCCCTCGAGCGTGGGGGGGTGCGCACCCTGCGTGAGCTGGCCGGGCGCGACGCACCGGTGCCGGACGTCCCCGCCACCACCTTTTCGCGGTTGCACCGCCAGGCGTCCCTGCAACTCGCGACGCGCACCCACCAGGGCGAGGTGCCTGACTACGAGATGGTGGCACCCGGTGACGACCCGCTCTACGGACGGGGGTTCGAGCTCATGCCCGAGCCCAGCGACGGCGACGTCTTCTTCGACTTCGAAGGCGATCCATTCTGGAGTGCTCGCGACGACCTCTTCTTTTTGGCGGGACTGTACCGTCGCGATGATGAGGGCGCGTGGCGCTACGAGGCTCGCTGGGCGCACGACCTCGACGAGCAGGCCCGCATGATTCACGACCTCGTGGACGACATCGCGCTGCGCCGCGCGGCGTTCCCCGCGATGCACGTCTATCACTACAACCACACGGAGCGCTCGGCCCTCGAGCGCCTGACCAGGGGCACCGACTCCGAGAGTCTCCTTCAAAGTCTGGTGGAGGCCGGCGTCTTCGTGGACCTGTACGCCGTGGTGCGCAACGCCCTCGTCGTGGGAACGGAGTCGTACGGACTCAAGCACCTCGAGCACCTCGCCGGATTTCGCCGTAGCGGAGGAATCGAGCAGGGTGCGGGAGCGGTTATCGAATACGAGGCCTTCATGCAGACCCGTGACCCTCAGCTCCTCGACGCGATCGCCCGCTACAACGAGGATGACGTGGCCGCGACCAAGGCGTTGCGCGACTGGCTGGTACGTCATCGCCCGACCCACCTCGCCTGGCGCGAGAACGCGTTCGCGACCGAGGACGTCGAGTACGACACCGACGAACTCGTTCGGCGACTCCAGAGCGCCGACCCCTCAAGCCCCGCCTACCTGTTGAGCGATCTCCTGAACTACTGGCGCCGCGAGCGCAGCGCGAGCACGGCACCCAAGTTTGCGGCGGCCGAGGGCGACGGCGAGGCACTCCTCGGGCGAGGGGAGTACATCGCCGAGCTCTCACTGGTCGCCATGGAGGACTCACTCAATGGTCGGGGTCAACCGAGTCGCTACGCACGCCTGCGCTGGCCGGAGCAGAGTGTCGGCGAGGGGTTCGCCAACGGGACCAGCGTGCTCTTCGTGGGCGCACGAGCGGAACACGGTTACGGCACGATCTCGACGATCGACCGAGACCGCCGCGAGCTGACGATGCTCTGGAACGCCAGGCACGAGAGCGAGGGGGTCGTGCCGCGGGTGATGGTCGCGCACGAGTTCTTCAACACCCAGGTGAAGCAGTCGGCGCTCGTTCGCCTCGCCACCCAGTTGACGGAGCCGACACCCGACGATCCGCCGCGTCGCGTGGCGCTGGACCTGCTGGCGGGATCGCCCCCGCGCTTCACGGAGAGCCGTGGTCCCGCCGACGGGATCTTCCGTGATGACCTCGCCGACATCCTGTCCTGGGTGGGAGACCTGGACGGCAGCTACGTGGCCATCCAGGGTCCGCCAGGGACGGGGAAGACCTACCGTGGCGCACACATCATCTACGAGCTGATATCGCACGGGGCTCGAGTGGGCATCACGGCCATGAGTCACGCGGCCATCGACAATCTGCTGCGGGCCGCGCACGACGTGTTCGCCCAGCGCGGTCAACTGGCCCGGCTTCGCGCGCTTCGACGAGGGTCGAGCCCGTCACGCGAGAGCGCGCTCGAGGGGGTTCGCTACAGCAGTCGGGCGGGGGACGTGGAGAGCGATGCGTTCAACCTCGTGGCGGGTACGACCTGGCTGTGGGCGCGGCCCGCGATGGCCGCACACCCCGTCGACGTCCTGCTCATCGACGAGGCGGGCCAGCTGTCGCTCGCCGACGCCGTGGCCTCCACCAATGCGGCGCACAACCTCGTCTTGCTGGGTGACCCCCTCCAACTGGCGCAGGTCGCGCAGGCCGAGCATCCGGGAGGCTCGGGAGCGAGCGTCCTCGAGCACGTTCTGGGTGAGCGCGCGACCATCCCCGACACCCAGGGGGTGTTCCTGTCCGAGACGCGCCGGATGCACCCCGACGTGTGTCGCTTCATATCCGAGCAGATCTACGAGGGGCGTCTCACCAGCCACCCCGACTGCGCGCGGCAGGCGACGGAGTTCGGAACGGGCTTGCGGTGGCTACGAGCGGATCACGAGGGCAACGCCACCCAGTCGGTCGAGGAAGCCCACCTGGTCATCGGTCAGATCCGTCGCATGCTCGGCACGAGCTGGACCGACCAACGGGGTCGTACGCAACCACTACGCACCGCTGACTTCATGGTTGTCGCTCCCTATAACGACCAGGTGGATCTCCTGAGTGATCTGGTTGGGGCCGACGACGACCTTCGCGGCGTGCGTGTCGGCACCGTGGACAGGTTTCAAGGTCGCCAGGCTCCCGTGGTGTTCTTCACCATGACCACGTCGTCGGGACCCGACATGCCGCGGGGGCCGGAGTTCCTGTTTTCGCGCAATCGTTTAAACGTCGCGGTCAGCCGAGCGCACTGCCTCGCGTACCTGGTGTGCACAGAGGAGCTGCTGAACGCGCGTGCCCGCAGCCTCGACGACATGCGTCTGATTGGGACCCTGAGCGCGTTCGTGGAGATGGCCCAACCCGACTCGGGGGTCGCAGGCCGCGTATCCAGCGTCGACGGTCGGTGAGTGACACGGAGGTAGTTCCTCATCTGCTACAGTGGTCTTCCCGGCGGAACCGGCGCGAGCGGCGAAGTTGCACCGCACCGCGCAGGACTGCTAGGGTGAGTATCCCGCCACCGGGAGAAGTTCTGGCGGCGGGTCCGGGAGAGATCCCGGGGTGTGCGTCACACCTCCGACTTCGGTCGTGTGTGTCGTCGCTCCTTGAAAACGGAAGAACGAGAGCCAAAAGCCAGTACGGGCGACGATGGCCGGATCTAACCGGACGCGTCGTTCGTCAAAAGAAGTGAGAAGTAGGCGGCGGGAACCACCCCGTGGAACGCGCCGTCGTCGGATGAGTATTAGAGTCGCTCATCCGGCTCTCTGATTACGAGGGGACCTCGGTTCCCAAGGAATCTTGTTGGAGAGTTTGATTCTGGCTCAGAATGAACGCTGGCGGCGTGCTTAACACATGCAAGTCGAACGGAATCCAAGGAGCTTGCTCCAGAAGATTTAGTGGCGAACGGGTGAGTAACACGTGAGCAACCTACCCCAGAGACTGGGATAACACCGGGAAACCGGTGCTAATACCGGATGTCTTCCCCTGACCGCATGATCGAGGGAAGAAACGAATTTTGCTCTGGGAGGGGCTCGCGGTCCATCAGCTTGTTGGCGGGGTAACGGCCCACCAAGGCATCGACGGATAGCTGGTCTGAGAGGACGATCAGCCACACTGGAACTGAGACACGGTCCAGACTCCTACGGGAGGCAGCAGTGGGGAATCTTGCGCAATGGGCGAAAGCCTGACGCAGCAACGCCGCGTGAGGGACGAAGGCTTTCTGAGTTGTAAACCTCTTTCGACAGGAACGATTGTGACGGTACCTGTAGAAGAAGCACCGGCCAACTATGTGCCAGCAGCCGCGGTGATACATAGGGTGCGAGCGTTATTCGGATTTATTGGGCGTAAAGAGCTCGTAGGCGGTTCGATAAGTCGGGTGTTAAACCCCCAGGCTCAACCTGGGGCCGCCACCCGAAACTGTCGTGACTAGAGTTTGGTAGGGGATCACGGAATTCCTGGTGTAGCGGTGGAATGCGCAGATATCAGGAGGAACACCAGTAGCGAAGGCGGTGATCTGGGCCAATACTGACGCTGAGGAGCGAAAGCGTGGGGAGCGAACAGGATTAGATACCCTGGTAGTCCACGCCGTAAACGGTGGGCACTAGGTGTGGGGACTTTTCAACGGTTTCCGCGCCGCAGCTAACGCATTAAGTGCCCCGCCTGGGGAGTACGGCCGCAAGGCTAAAACTCAAAGAAATTGACGGGGGCCCGCACAAGCAGCGGAGCATGTGGCTTAATTCGATGCAACGCGAAAAACCTTACCTAGATTTGACATGCTGGGAAAAGCCGTAGAGATACGGTGTCCTTCGGGGCTCAGCACAGGTGGTGCATGGCTGTCGTCAGCTCGTGTCGTGAGATGTTGGGTTAAGTCCCGCAACGAGCGCAACCCTTGTTCTATGTTGCCAGCACGTAATGGTGGGGACTCGTAGAAGACTGCCGGGGTCAACTCGGAGGAAGGTGGGGACGACGTCAAGTCATCATGCCCCTTACGTCTAGGGCTGCACACATGCTACAATGGGCGGTACAGAGGGCTGCTAAACCGCGAGGTGGAGCCAATCCCTAAAACCGTTCTCAGTTCGGATTGCAGGCTGCAACTCGCCTGCATGAAGTTGGAGTTGCTAGTAATCCCGGATCAGCACTGCCGGGGTGAATACGTTCCCGGGCCTTGTACACACCGCCCGTCAAACCACGAAAGTCGGCAACACCCGAAGCCGGTGGCCTAACCGCAAGGAAGGAGCCGTCGAAGGTGGGGTCGGTGATTGGGGTTAAGTCGTAACAAGGTAGCCGTACCGGAAGGTGCGGCTGGATCACCTCCTTTCTAAGGAGCACATCTACCCACAAGGGGTAGACAGCTACCGAGTTGAATGCTGGCTAGTCAGTCGCGTGGCGATTGCACCGGGCCGCAGTCCCGAGAGTACGTTCGCGTACGATCCGCGCTGCGACCGTCGGTGACGGCCACACGGGCCTGGACTCTCGTCTTCCGTTTTGGAGGAGCGACCTCCTTGGACGATGCCCTACGGGGCCGCTCGTCCCGCGGGGCTCCTCGACATCGACGTTGGTGTCGGGTTGAGCGCCGCTGCGCTGATCCTTGAGAATTCTAGAACGAGCACGAGCATCTATATTTTAAAAATATCAATTTCTCCAAGCTACAAAGAGTCAACGGTGAATGCCTTGGCGTCTAAAGCCGATGAAGGACGTGGGCGACTGCGATAATCCATGGGGAGCTGTCTTCCGAGCTTTGATCCATGGGTGTCCGAATGGGAAAACCTTGCACCCGTCATGGGGTGCAACTCCCGCCTGAATATATAGGGCGGGTAGAGGGAACCGGGTGAATTGAAACATCTCAGTAACCCGAGGAGAGGAAAACAAAAGTGACTCCCTGAGTAGCGGCGAGCGAAACGGGAAGAGCCTAAACCGAGCTGGTGTTAAAGCACTGGGCGTTGCCAGTTCGGGGTAGTGGGATTTACGGGAAGGAACCAGCAAC
Source organism: Actinomycetes bacterium (assembly GCA_021786095.1). GTDB lineage: Bacteria > Actinomycetota > Acidimicrobiia > Acidimicrobiales > RAAP-2 > RAAP-2. The sequence goes on from JAJYNX010000071.1 coordinate 72,544, forward strand.
CTTCACAGAGTTACAAAATTGATGCGTAGCAGAATTACCTGGAAAGGTAAACCATAGGGGGTAATAGTCCCGTACGCGAAACGCTGAGATCTCTGCGTGAACACCCGAGTAACGCCGGATCCGGGAAAGCCGGCGTGAATCTGTCAGGACCATCTGATAAGGCTAAGTACTCATAGACGACCGATAGTGAACAAGTACCGTGAGGGAAAGGTGAAAAGAACCCCGGGAGGGGAGTGAAATAGTACCTGAAACCGTTGATTTACAATCAGTTAGAGAGTCGTCACATCTTCGGATGTGGCCTCGATAGCGTGCCTTTTGAAGAATGAGCCAGCGAGTTGTGGTACGTGGCGAGGTTAACCCGAGAGGGGTAGCCGAAGCGAAAGCGAGTCTGAATAGGGCGTTCAGTCGCGTGCTGCAGACCCGAAGCCGAGTGAGCTAGCCATGGGCAGGTTGAAGCGGGGGTAAAACCCCGTGGAGGACCGAACCCACCTCAGTTGAAAATGAGGGGGATGACCTGTGGTTAGGGGTGAAAGGCCAATCAAACTCGGTGATAGCTGGTTCTCCCCGAAATGCATTTAGGTGCAGCGTCAGTCGTTCAGCATCGGAGGTAGAGCACTGGATGGGCTAGGGGGCCTACAAGCTTACTGACCCCAACCAAACTCCGAATGCCGATGCTCCAGAGACTGGCAGTGAGACCACGGGGGATGAGCTTCGTTGGTCGAGAGGGAAACAGCCCAGATCTTCAGCTAAGGCCCCAAATTCTGGACTAAGTGGAAAACGATGTGAGAACGCTCAGACAGCCAGAAGGTTGGCTTAGAAGCAGCCATCCTTTAAAGAGTGCGTAATAGCTCACTGGTCGAGTGGTCTTGCGCGGAAAATGTAACGGGGCTCAAGTCCAGAGCCGAAGCTAAGAATTGCGTCCAGTAGGACGTAGTGGTAGGGGAGCGTCGAACCTGCTGTGAAGCGGAGGTGTGAACCTTCGTGGAGCGCGTTCGAGTGAGAATGCTGGTATGAGTAGCGAGAGAGGGGTGAGAAACCCCTCCGCCGTAAGCCCAAGGGTTCCTGGGGAAGGCTAATCCCCCCAGGGTCAGTCGGGAGCTAAGGCGAGGCCGAAAGGCGTAGTCGATGCACAACAGGTTGATATTCCTGTACCACCGTGTCCGCGCCCATTCCAATGTGGGGGTACTAAGGGGCTGACCTTCGGGTCGATCCGACCAACCCCGCGGCGGGAAGCGAAGGAGGGACGGAGGAGGATAGGTGAGCCCAGGCGTTGGTTGTCCTGGGGTAAGTGTGTAGGGCGGGGTCCAGGCAAATCCGGATCCCATATAGCCTGAGACACGATGCCGAGCCATTAGGCGGAAGTCACTGATTCCATGCTCCCAAGAAAATCTTCTAGCGAGTTGACACGGTGCCCGTACCCCAAACCGACACAGGTGGGCGGGTAGAGAATACCAAGGCGATCGGGAGAACTGTAGTTAAGGAACTCGGCAAAATGCATCCGTAACTTCGGGAGAAGGATGGCCTTACTAGCGTGAAGGACTTCGCGTCCGGAGCGTGAGAAGGTCGCAGAGAATTGTGGGAAGCGACTGTTTACCAAAAACACAGGAGCGTGCTAAGTCGTAAGACGCCGTATACGCTCTGACGCCTGCCCGGTGCTGGAAGGTTACGGGGACCGGTTAGCTCTTAGGAGCGAAGCTGGGAACCTAAGCCCCAGTAAACGGCGGCCGTAACTATAACGGTCCTAAGGTAGCGAAATTCCTTGTCGGGTAAGTTCCGACCTGCACGAATGGCGTAACGACTTCCCAACTGTCTCAACTACAGACCCGGCGAAATTGAAGTACGAGTAAAGATGCTCGTTAGCTGCATCAGGACGGAAAGACCCCGTGCACCTTTACTACAACTTGATGTTGGGTTTTGGTTCAGTTTGTGTAGGATAGGTGGGAGGCTGTGAAGCGTCGGCGCTAGCCGGTGTGGAGCCAACGTTGAAATACCACCCTTTCTGCACCGGAGCCCTAACCTTGATCCGTGATCCGGATTAGGAACAGCGTCAGGCGGGTAGTTTGACTGGGGCGGTCGCCTCCTAAAATGTAACGGAGGCGCCCAAAGGTTCCCTCAAGCTGGTTGGCAATCAGCTGTTGAGTGCAATGACACAAGGGAGCTTGACTGCGAGACTTACAGGTCGAGCAGGTACGAAAGTAGGGCATAGTGATCCGGCGGTCGCTTGTGGAAGCGCCGTCGCTCAACGGATAAAAGGTACGCCGGGGATAACAGGCTTATCTTCCCCAAGAGTCCATATCGACGGGAAGGTTTGGCACCTCGATGTCGGCTCGTCGCATCCTGGGGCTGAAGCCGGTCCCAAGGGTTGGGCTGTTCGCCCATTAAAGCGGTACGCGAGCTGGGTTCAGAACGTCGTGAGACAGTTCGGTCCCTATCCGATGCAGCCGTAAGTGAATTGAGAAAGGTTGTCCCTAGTACGAGAGGACCGGGACGAACGCAGCTCTCGTGTGACAGTTGTCCTGCCAAGGGCATGGCTGTTTTGCGACCTGCGGGTGGGATAAGCGCTGAAAGCATCTAAGTGCGAAGCCCGTTTCAAGATAAATTCACTCACTGGGTTAACCAGGTAAGGCCCGTGGCCAGACGACCACGTTGATAGGCCGGAAGTGTACGTGCGGTAACGCATTCAGCTGACCGGTACTAATCGGCCGAGGGCTTGGAGTTTGATGCTCGTGCTCGTTCTAGGACGCTCAAGGAGCCGGTCGCGACCGGTTCCGGTTGCTACGGCAGCCGAGCGCATGGTTTCCGGTGGTTATGGCGGTGGAGATATACCTGTTCCCATTTCGAACACAGCAGTCAAGCCCACCAGCGCCGATGGTACTTGGGGGTCCCCCCCTGGGAGAGTAGGACGCCGCCGGGATTTCGAGAACAACCCTCACCATCATGGTGAGGGTTGTTCGCATTTTCGAGCTGACGTCTCCTTGTGCTGAGTTGAGCCAGCTTCGTGACGGCACCTCATCAGTGTGGTGTTGGACGCCGTGGATTGCCCGATCACCGGCGACCCGTGGCGAAGGGTCGCACCACTCGGCGCGCCCGTTCGCTATTGGTGGTGTGACTTCCTAGACTGTCCGAGTGTCTACCTCTGGTACCCCGTCTCGTCGTGCACCGCGTCCGGGTCGCCCCGTGAGTCGTGAGGGCCGTGCGCCCTACGCGCGTGACGCCCGTCGACCGTCGGGTGGTGACGAGCGCGGACCGCGCCGCGAGGGCTCACCGCGAGACTATGGCTCCGCCGCACCGCGTCCGGGTCGCCCCGTGAGTCGTGAGGGCCGTGCGCCCTACGCGCGTGACGCCCGTCGACCGTCGGGTGGTGACGAGCGCGGACCGCGCCGCGAGGGCTCACCGCGAGACTATGGCTCCGCCGCACCGCGTCCGGGTCGCCCCGTGAGTCGTGAGGGCCGTGCGCCCTACGCGCGTGACGCCCGTCGACCGTCGGGTGGTGACGAGCGCGTTGACGAGCGTCGTCGGGCTGAGACTCACGCGAAAAGCAAGGGTTGGGGCGGCGTCGCTCGTCGAGGCGCGCAGAGTATCGCGAGCACTGGTCAGGCCATGGCCGTAACTGCGAGCGCGGGACGCACGCCGGATCCACTGGGCGAGTGGATGGAGGAGGTCGTGGAGCCGGCTCCGACTCGCGCGGGCAAGTCCACTGCGAGGACGCCCTACAGTCTTCCGGGCGACGTGGCCAGTGATGTTCGTAGGGCATTCCTTGGTACCGCCTATATGCGCGAAAAGACTGTCGCGACGTTGGCGAAAGCGGCGGAGGCGTACGAGCGCAAGCGCTACGAGGAGGCGTTGCGCCTCGGTCGCGTGGTGGCCGACGCCACGCCGGGCGTGGCCGCCGTGCGCGAGCTCACGGGGCTGGCGGCGTACCGCGCCGAGCGCTGGAATATGGCCAAGGTTCACCTGCTCGCACACTTCGCGGTTTCGTCCAACCCAGAGCACCTACCGCTGGTGATGGATTGCGATCGGGCGAGTCACCGCCACCGTGCGGTGGCCAAGACATTCGCCGAACTGGAGGAGAGCCAGCCAACGGCCGAGGTTCTCGCCGAGGGACGTATCGTGATGGCGGGTAGCCTGGCCGATCAGCACCACTTCAGTGAGGCGATTGAGCTACTGACGCGTGCCGGCGCGACCAAGCAGTTGCGCAACCCGTCGTTTCGGCACGTTCGCCTGTGGTACGCACTCGCTGACATCTTCGATCGGGCCGGTGACGTGAGCAGTGCTCGGGAGCTGTTCGCCCGCGTCGTGTTGGCAGACCCGGAGGCCTATGACGCGAAGGCGCGACTCGATGAGTTGGGCGCGGGCGCGGTGCGCAAGAACCGCAAGCGTCGAACAGCGCCGGTGTCGAAGAAGAAGGTTGACTGAGCCTCGCGGTCGGCGCACCGGTTGGTGGTCGCCTACGACGTGAGCCCTCCGAGTCCGACGAGTGACCGAGCGTGTTCGATCTCTCCGAGGTGACGAAGTGCGTGCTGGTAGATCCAGCACTCCAGTGCGTCGCTGCGCGTGATGCCGTCCTCAGCTCCGACTCGAGCGGAGAAGGTGCGCTCGAGCACGTCGCCGTAGGGTGGTGATACCAGGACGTCGTCGAAGCGTACGGGGTCTAGCGTCGCCACGTACCTCTCGCTCGCGTCGAAGACGACGCGCTGAAACGAGCGGAACGCCGAGTAGTCACCGATTCGCTGATGCACCATCTCCTCAACGGTGCGAGCCTTGCCGTCGTCGTCGATCGCGAGGCTGAGCCGAGCGCGCCAGTGGTCGTCGTAGCGGATGGGGGGTCCGCCGGCCATGTGCAGGCTCACGTCCTCGATGAGAACCTGGTGCGCGAGGGAGAACGCGATCGGCAAGGTGGTCGGCGCGACGACGTGGTTCACCTGGTCGAGGGTCATCGTGTCGCAGGCGTCGTCGTAGAGGCTGTGCACGGCGCGTAGCCGCTTGAGTAGCGATGTGCGATAGGCCAGGTCCACGGGGTCAGTCTGGTCGACTGTCGCGTCGGGGGCAACAGGCGACCGCGGGATCTCGCTGTCCCGGACCTGATAGCGATGGTGATCGAGGCAGGCACCGCGCGCCTGGTTCGGGCCGTGGCGCAGAAGCGGCGGGCGGACCGGGCGCGAGACGCAATAGGGTGGCCTCATGAATGTTGTGACGGACAAGACCTTTCAAACGCAAGTGCTCGAACGCTCCGAAACCGTGCCGGTCATCGTCGACTTGTGGGCCGCCTGGTGCGGGCCGTGTCGCGTTCTCACGCCGATTCTGGAGAAGGTGGTGGGCGAGACCGGGGGATCGGTGGAATTGGGTGCGCTCGACGTCGACAAGAATCCCCATACTGCGCAGGCCTTCGGTGTGCGCTCGATCCCGTCGGTCTTCGCCTTCAAGAACGGGAAGGTGGTTGACTCCTTCGTCGGCGCGCGCAGCGAGCGCGCCGTTCGCAAGTTCGTCACCAAGCTGGTCGGCCGCTAGTTCGTAGCCCTGGGGGGCGTGGCGCGACCTGTAGGATGCGCTCATGGACATTGCCGCGCTGCTGGGTGACGAGGCGTCGACGTTGCTCGACCATCACGCCACCGCCTTTCCCAAGGATCTCCTCGTTCTTCCGGGCCCCGACTTCCTCGACCGGGTCTTCCAGATAAGTGATCGATCACCGGCGGTCTTGCGTTCGCTTGGCCAGTTGTACTCTCACGGTCGACTGGGCGGAACCGGCTATCTGTCCATTCTTCCCGTGGACCAGGGAATCGAACACTCGGCTGCCGCGAGTTTTGCGCCGAACCCCGAGTACTTCGACCCGGCGCGGCTCTGCGACCTGGCGATCGCGGGCGACTGCAGCGCGGTGGCGACGACCCTGGGCACGTTGGGCGCCGTCTCGCGGCGCTACGTGCATCGCATCCCCTTCATCGTCAAGATCAATCACAACGACTTGCTGAACTACCCCAACACCTACGATCAGATTCCCTTCGCGTCCGTGCGTCAGGCGTGGGACCTCGGGGCCGCGGGAGTGGGCGCCACCATCTACTTTGGATCGCCGGAGTCTGGACGACAGTTGCGCGAGATCTCGGCGGCCTTCGCCGAGGCGCACGAGTTGGGAATGTTCACGGTCCTATGGACCTACTTGCGCAACCCCGCGTTCAAGACCGCGGAGGTTGACTATCACGTCAGCGCCGACCTCACTGGGCAGGCGAACTACCTCGGCGTGACTATCGAGGCGGACATCATCAAGCAGAAGCAGCCCGAGAACAACGGCGGGTATCTCGCCCTCGGATTCGGCAAGACCGACCCGAGGGTGTACAGCGAGCTGACGACCGCTAATCCAATCGATCTCACGCGCTGGCAGGTGGTGAACTGCTACGCCGGGCGCATGGGGCTGATCAACTCGGGTGGCGAGTCCAAGGGGGCCGGTGACCTGGCCGCGGCGGTGCGTACGGCGGTGATCAACAAGCGTGCGGGGGGTCAGGGACTCATCGTGGGTCGCAAGGCCTTCCAGCGTCCCATCGATGACGGCGCGTCGTTGATTCACGCGATCCAGGACGTCTTCTTGGATGAGTCCGTCACCATCGCCTAGTTCGTCCCCCTCATCGAGCGCGCCGCCGGGCGAGGACGGTGCCGATGCGGGGTGGCGGACCTGGGCCAACGTCGTCACCCTCGCGCGCCTGGCGCTGCTGCCGGTCTTCATCTGGCTGGTGATCGCCACGCATCACCGGGCGCTGGCGGCCTGGTTGCTGGCGGTGCTGGGCGCCACCGACTGGGTTGACGGCTACCTGGCGCGTCGCCTGTCCCAGGTCTCCAACGTGGGAAAGATCATCGACCCGGTCGCGGATCGCCTCCTGGTCATGGGGGGGCTCATCTGCGTGGCGGTGGTGGGGGCGGTGCCCTGGTGGTTCGCGATCGCGACCCTCGCGCGCGAGCTCGTGGTCTCGGTGGTCACCCTGGTCCTGGCGGCCTTGGGGGCGGCTCGCATCGACGTTCTCTGGTGGGGCAAGGTCTCGACCTTCGCGCTGATGTTCACGTACCCCGCTTTTCTTCTCGCCTCGAATCCGGGCGGCGTCCCCCTCGCCACCTGGCAGCGCATCATGCGAGATGGCTCGTGGGTGATCGGGCTGCTCGGGCTGGTCCTGGCGTGGATCGTGCTGGCTGGCTACGTCCGACCGGCCCTCGCGGCCCTGCGACTCGGGCGCCAGCGTCGGCGCACGGGGTAGATTCGTGACCATGAAGATTCCCGCCGAGTTGCGCTACTCCTCCGACCACGAATGGGCGCTCGCCAACGGCGACGTCGTACGCGTGGGCATCACCGACTACGCCCAGGACGCACTCGGTGACGTCGTCTACGTCGAGTTGCCGACGGTGGGCGCGTCGCTCGCCGCGGGGGACGCGCTGGGCGAGGTCGAGTCCACCAAGTCGGTGTCGGAGATCTACGCTCCGGTGGCGGGCGTCGTGAGTGCGGTGAATGAGGCCCTGACCGCGTCGCCCGAGATCATCAACGACGACCCCTACGGGACCGGGTGGATCTGTGAGTTGACGATGAGCGACGCGTCCCAGTACGGCGCCCTGCTGGACGCTGACGGCTATCGTGCGCTGACCAACGACTAACCCGGCGAAGCCGTGGAAACTTCTGTAGGGTGGCAGCGGTGAACTGCCGACGCTGTGGCGAGATCCTGAACGCCAACGCCAACTTTTGCTGGTCGTGCGGCGCGGCGCAGGTTGACGCGTCGTCGCCCGAGACGATTGCGGTACCCGTGGTGAACGCGCCGGAGGCCACGCGGGCCGACTTCGACCAGGGTCCACGACTGTCGCACCCCGACGAGTTGGTGATCGTGTCGGGTTCGACGGCGGGTCGGCGATTCGAGCTGGCCAAGGAGATCACGTCGGTGGGACGTCACGAGACGAGCGACCTGTTGCTGGACGACGTGTCCGTCTCGCGCCATCACGCGGTGTTCACCCGTACGGCGAGCGGGAGGATCACGTTGCGCGACCTCAATTCGCTCAATGGCACGTACGTGAACGGTGCTCGAGTGGAGGAGACGACATTGCACTCGGCCGATGAGGTGCAGATTGGCAAGTTCAAGGTGGTGTTCTGGGAGGCGACGACGTGACGGGCGCACCGGGCAGGTTACGGATTGGTGAGGTTCACGCACTACTGCGCCAGGACTTCCCCGACATCGAGCTCTCGAAGATCCGCTACTACGAGGACAAGGGGCTGGTGGCCCCGTCGCGCAGCCGCAAGGGCTACCGTCTGTACTCCGAGCGCGACGTGGCGTGTCTGCGCGAGGCCGTGCGCCTCGCCCAGGAGGAGTTCGTGCCGCTGCGCGTCGTGCGCCTGCGACTCATCGAACAGGGTCTGCTGGAGAGCGCCCCCGTCGCCGGCGTCGAGCGCGCCGCCGCGCGCCGTGCCGCGCTCTCGGCGGTGTCGGCTCCGGTACCGAGTCGGGTGCCCGCCGGGCCCGGTGACCCCGACGCTCCGGTAGACCTGCACCCCGACGGTCCGGTGGACCTGCACCCCGCGTCACCGGGGGACTCGGCGTCGATGGATCCCGTCACCGCTGCCGAGCTGTGCGAGATGGCGGGTCTTCGTGACAGCGAACTTGCCTCGCTGGTGGCCCTCGGCCTCGTGCATCCCCGTACCCAGGCGCGCGAGACCGTCTTTAGCGCCCTCGACGCACGGGTGGCCACGGCGGCGGGCGTGCTGGTGCACCGCGGGGTTGACGTGCGCTTGCTCGGCGCGCTGCGCCGCGTGGTGGAACGCGAACTGGGTGTCGTCGATGACCTGACCGAGCCGCTGCGCGGACCCGCCAGCGTCGTGGCCCCGGCCGCCGCGGGCCGGGTGGTGGCTCAAGTGGCGGCGGAGGTGGCGACCCTGCGCACGGTGCTCTACGAGCGCGAATTGGGCGAGTACCTGAACGGTTGACGCGGCCCGTTCGCGCCGAGGTGGGTCTAGGCTGGATTTGTGGTCGAGGTGATTCTCCGGGCGGTTCGCGTTGACGTGGGCTCCTCCACGCCACTGCTGCTGCTCGAGGAGCTGGGCGGAGACCGAGTTCTCCCCATCTTCATCGGCGCGCCTGAGGCGACCGCGATCGCGTACGCGCTCCAGGGGATCACGACGCCGCGGCCGATGTCCCATGACTTGCTCGGACACGTCATCACCGCCCTCGGTGGCCGCCTCTTCGCCGTCGAGATCACCTCGCTCGAGGACAACACCTACTTCGCGAACCTGCGAATCCTGCGCGACGGCGCCGAGATCGTCGTGAGCTCGCGGCCGAGTGACGCGGTGGCTCTGGCACTGCGCGTGAAGGCGCCAATCCTGGTGAGTGACGAGCTGATGGCCGAGCAGGGTCGCGTGATGCACCTCGACGACGTGGACGAGGGCGAGGAGCCGGAGGGCGAGAGTTCGGAGGCCGAACTGGTGGCGGAGCTGCGTGAGTTCCTGGACACGATTCGGCCCGAGGACTTCAATCAGTGAATCGCGCCGTCAAGACGCTGCTCATCTTCGCCGCCTTCGCCGTGATCGTGACGCTGGGCCGTCACGCGCTGCACTCGACCACCACTACCACCACGACGACGACGGTCGTCTCGCCCGTCGTGACGACCACGAGCACCACGACGCCCACGACGACCACCACGACACCCGCGACCACCACGGGCACCGACTGCGCGGCGAGTGGCTTTCGCGGTGCCTACGTCCAGGGCCAGGGTTCCCTCGGCACCGTCTACGACAGCGTGACGCTGACCAAGACGTCGCCAGGCGCGTGCACGCTCCAGGGCTGGCCGCTCGTCACACTGGCCGATCGCCATGGTGCGGTTGTCGCCACCACCAACGTGAACGTCTCCGGGTCAACGCAGTCCTCGCCCATCACCTTCCCCACGCCGTCGGCCAACGCCGTGCCGGCGTTGCTGCACCTCACGACGGGCTCGACGGTGGCCTTCGCGCTCGCGTACTCGGACGTCCCCATCGGGAACGAGACGTGCCCTTCCGCCTACGCCCTGCGCGTGCAACTGGTCGCTGGCGGCGGCACGATCCCCGTCAGCGCGCAGTACCCGCTGCAGCCGTGCGGGCAGTTCACGCTCTGGCTGAGCCCGTTCTACTCGACGGCGGGCTAGCTCTCCACTCGACGCGTCACGCTCGCCGGGTCACCGCTGGCGACTTGTGACGAAAGTCACACCGAAAAGTTTCGACGGATCCCCCCGCGATCGGCTACCGTCATGCGCTATGTGACGGCACAGGGCGTGACACCGACGTCGCGCCGAGCCAGGGAGGTGCACATGACAGATGAGATCACGCCGGACTTTCTCGGCGCCAAGGTACCGGTAACGCACGGCGAGCCGGAACGACTTCGTCGCGGGTCCCTTGGCCTGCTCGACATCGCCGCCGCGACCATGGCCAACATCGGCCCGGCCATGAGCTTCTTCTTCGGTTTCGGCTTCCTCGCCTTCACGGCTGGCCTGGCGTCACCCCTGACGATCATCGCCGCCGGCGTGGCCATCGCCTTCCTCGGCAACACCCTGGCGGAGTTCACCAAGGTCATGCCGTCCGCGGGCGGCTTCATCACCTTCGTCGGCAAGGCGTTCGGTGCGCGCACCGGCGTCACGACCGCGATCCTCACGGGCGCCGGCTACATCGCCGCCATGGCCTCGGTGGTCGCGATCGTTGGCGGTTTCTTTCAGATCCTCCTGCAGAACTACAACGTGTCGGGACTCGAGAGCGTGCCGTGGATTGTCTGGACGCTCGTGTTTCTGGCGTTCGCCATCTTCATGATGGTACGCGGCATCTCCCTGTCGACCAAGGTCGCCGGGATCTTCTTCGCCTTCGAGATGGTGGTGCTGTTCGTGGTGAGCATCGCGGCCCTGATCAAGTTCCACGGCCACATCACCTTCGCGCCCTTCGAGCCGAAGAACATCCTGGGCGGCTTCAAGGGGCTGGCCGCCGGCTTCCCACTGGCGATCTACCTCTTCATCGGCTGGGAGAACTCGGCGGCGCTGGCCGAGGAGACGACCAACCCGCGCAAGAACGTGCCGCGCGCCGTGTTCACGTCGGTCGCCATCATGCTGGTGAGCTACGTGTTCTTCGCCTACTCCACGGTCGTCGGCTTCTCCGACAACGTCGGCAAGCTCAGTAGCGCGGCCATCCCGTTCCTGACGGTCGCCAAGGGCGTGGTGGGAGCGGCGGCCTTCTTCGCGTTCCTGGCCGGGATGACCTCGACCCTCGGCGCGCTGATCGCCGGCACCAACTCCCAGGCCCGGCTCATCTTCAACGCGGGCCGCGAGGGTCTGCTGCCCGCGTCGATCGGCCGGGTCCACAAGACGCGCCGCACCCCGGTCAACGCGCTGGTGTTCTTCCTCAGCGTCGCCCTGGTCATCATCGGTGTGTGGGGTCTGGGCCACATCACCGGTGGCCACGCCGCCTCGGGATCGATGAACGCCGTCAACTTCTTCGCCGAGTCGTCCACCTTCGGCACGATCCTGGTGCTGGTGGTCTACGCGCTGTCGAACCTGGCGCTCCCGGTGTACTACAAGAAGCATCACCCGGATCTGTTCCGGATGTTCCGTCACGGGGTGCTGCCGATCCTGGGGTTCCTCGTCATCCTGGTGCCCATGTACTACCTGGCCAAGCCGGGCCAGCCCACGCCCTACGACTGGTTCCCCTACGCGGCGCTGGCGGTGGTGGTGCTGGCGATCGTCTACGCGGTCACGCTGGTGGCGCGCGACCCGAGCATCGGTGATCGGGTGGGCTCGATCGTCGCCGACGAGTAGCGGCTATCGCGCGGACGGATCGACCAGGATCCGTCCGCGCGACGATCCGCGGGCGACGACCTCGAGGGCGTCGTCGAGGCCCTCGAGCGGAACCTCACGGTCGACCAGGGCGTTGAAGTCGACCGTGGCGGCCGCCTCCCCGAGGGCCGCCCAGACGCGGTCGCGGGTGGCGGCGGGGGCCTCGACCACGTCCACGCCGAGCAGCGCGACGGATCGGGTGATGAAGGGGTAGACGGTCGTGACGAGATCGGTGCCCGCGACGAGGCCACTCGCCGCGACGGCGGCGCCGTAGCGTAGCGAGCGCAGGATCTGGTGCAGTGTCGCGCCACCGACGCAGTCGACTGCCCCGGCCCACCGCTCGCTCGCCAGGACGCGATCCGGTCGATCCGCGATCTCGTCGCGTCCGATGACCGAACGGGCCCCGCGCTCGAGCAGCCACTCGCGTGCGTCGAGAGATCCGGTGGAGGCGACCGGCGCGTGACCCCGGGCCGCCAACAGGGTGACGGCCAGTGATCCAACCCCGCCGGTCGCTCCGGTCACCAGCACGTCGCCCTCGTCGAGGCCGTGGTGCTCGAGTGCGAGCACGCTGGCCATGGCGGCGATTCCGGCGGTACCGATGATCATGGCGTCGCGCGTCGAGAGGGTGTCGGGCAGTGCGCTGAGCCAGCGCGCGGGTGCGTCGATGAACTCGGCGAAGCCACCGTCACGGCCGACTCCCAAGTCGCCGCCGTGTACCGCGACCCGCTGGCCGACGGGGAAGCCGGGGTCGTGTGACTCGGTGACGACCCCGGCGGCGTCGACCCCGCCCACCAGGCGAGGCGCTCGTCGTACGCGACTGAGCGGTGCGGCCACCAACGCGTCCTTGTAGTTCACGCCGCTGTAGTCGATCCGTACCCGTACGTCGTCGGCACTGGTGGCCGAGAGATCCACGTCACGCACCCCGCGCTCGAGGGTGTCGCCACTGCCGTCGATCAGAAAAGCCCGCATCTCGTCGACACTACGCCGATGGCGCGAGGGACGCGTCCAGAGCGCGGCGGCCCAGGGCGAACGCGCCGATCACCCCCGACGATGAGCCCAGGCCCGGGGCCACCAGGTAGTGATCGACGTGACCGCGCAGCTCCTCGCGGGGTAGGTAGCCGTTGACCGCGGTGCGCACCTTGTCACGCACGCGCTCGAGGAGGCCGCCGACGGCCATGACGCCGCCGCCGAGCACCATGACTTGAGGGGAGGCGATCATCGCGACGTTCACGACGGCCAGGGCGAGGTAGGAGCTCTCGAGGTCCCACGCGGGGTGATCCGCGGGGAGCTCGGGGCCGGTGCGGTGCCAGCGCTGGGCGATCGCCTCGCCACTGGCGAGCCCCTCGAGGCAGTCGCCGTGACTCGGACAGCTGCCGGCGAAGTCGTCGCCGGCCTGACGTGGCACGTAGATGTGGCCGAGCTCGGGGTGCAGGAGCCCGTGCACGGGTACCCCGTTGATGACGAGCCCGCCCCCGATGCCCGTGCCGACCGTGACGTAGACGCTGACGTCACGACCCTGGGCCGCTCCCCAGCGCCACTCCGCCACGCCGGCGGCATCGGTGTCGGTGTCGTAGCCGAGGGGGAGGTCGCCGAAGCGCTCGGCGATGGCCCGGCGCCATCGGAACCCGCGCCACTGCTCCTTGGGGGTGGTGGCGGCGATGGCGTCCGCGTCGAAGTCGATGGGTCCGAAGGACGCCACGCCGAGTGCGCGCAGGGGCGTCTGCGCGTGGCGCGCCGCGAACCAGTCGAGCACCCGCGACATCGTCTCGTCGGGCGTAGTGGTGGGAACGACGTGGACTGGGGCGTCGCGCACCTCGCGCCACGTGTGCCCGACGGCGCAGACCATCTTGGTGCCGCCCGCCTCGATGGCACCGATGAGCGGTGGCTCGCTCACGCGCCCTCGAGCTCCCGCGCGCCCGTGCGCCGCGCGATCTCCTCGAGCGCGGGGACCAGTTCGCCCGAGCCGCGCACGATGAGCTCGACGGGTACGATCTGGGTGCTGACCGGCTCGGTGCTGCCGTCGATGCGCGTCAGAAGAAGCTCTGCGGCGCGGGTGCCCATCGCCTTGGGGTCCTGGGCGACGACGGTGACGGCGGGCTGCAGGAGGTCCGCGGTGTCGAAGTCGTCGAAGCCCACCAGGGCGACGCAGTCGTGCAGGCCGAGGGACTTGAGCGTGCGGATCGTCTCGATCGTGATGAGGTTCTGAGCGGTGAACAGAGCGGTGGGCGGATCGGCCGAGAAGAGCGCGCGCACGGCGCGATCGACGGCCTCGCGAGTGTGCAGGTTCGTGATGATCCACCGGTCGTCGCTCGTCAGGCCCGCGTCGTCGAGCGCGTCGAGGTAGCCGCGGCGCCGCTCGCGTAGGGTCCCGATGTAATCGCGGTCGCCGAGGAACGCCACCCGACGGTGTCCGTGCTCGATGAGGTGCGTCGTCGCCCGGTAGGCGCCACCGCGGTTGTCGCCCACGATGGCGTCCGCCCGCAGCAATTGGGGACGACGGTCGACGAAGACCACCTTGAGCCCCCGGCGCTGATCGGGAGCGAGGTAGCTCTGGTCGTCACCGGCCGGAACCACGATCAAGCCGTCGACCTGTCGCTCGATGAGGGCGAGGGCGTTGTCGCGCTCTCGCTGCGGGTCCTCGTCGACGCTGGACGAGACGACCACGATCCGCCGTCGTGACGCCACATCCTCGATGGCGCGCTGCAGCGATGACGAGAAGGCGTTGGCCACGTCGAAGAGGACGACGCCGATGGTGTGCGTGGCGCCGTCGTTGCGACGCAGGTTGCGCGCGATCAGGTTCGGCCGGTAGTCGAGGGTCTCGGCCGCCTCGCGCACGCGTCGGGCCAACTCGGGGTCCACGTTCCCCTCGCCGTTGACGACGCGCGACGCGGTCTTCGTGCTCACCGCCGCGAGTTGGGCGACGTCGTGCAGGGTCGGCCGCCGGCGGGGTGGAGGCGACGCGCCCGAGAGGCTCATCGGCGTATCGGGGAGAGGTGCGACGCCTCGTGGGGGCGCCGCACGATCGGTGGCGTCGCGCGATGGCACGTGAGACAACGATTTACTGATCGCATCGCGGCCCATCCTACGGTGCGCGTCGTGAGAAGGCAAATTTTACCAGGGAATTTAACGTGCTGTTGACACAGCCCGAAAGGTGCGCCTATGGTTGCGACAACGTTGTACCAGGCCGGACGAAGAGTTCGTTCAGCCGACTGATTTAGGGGGTAAGTCATGTTGCACCTACGCCGATCCAAGACGAGGCAGCTGTTGCGGGGTCTGGCTGCGGCCAGTACTCTCGCGTCGACGTCACTCGTGGCGGTGGGAGCCGTGTCGACGAGCGCGAGCGCGTCGACCCCGATCACGGTCGCCTTTTGCGTGGGCGATACGGGCGACCCGTTCTTCCAGACGATGTACCTGGGTGCGGAGGCCGAGGCCGCCAAGTTGCACGTCAACCTGAACTTCCAGGGCAATCCCGCCCTCTACTCACCGGCCACCCAGCTCCCGTATCTGGACCAGATCCTGGCCGAGAAGCCGAGTGCCCTCGTCGTGGCCCCGACCGACACCAAGGCGCTCGAGTCGGTCGTGGGCGAGTTCGTGGCCCAGAAGATCCCCGTGCTCAACGTGGATTCGGGTGACGCGAATCAGCGCAACATCACGTCATGGATCACCGGCAACAACCTCCAGGGTGGCGCGCAGGCGGCCATTGGGCTGGCCAAGGCCATGGGCTACAAGAAGACCGGGTACTACAACGTGGTCGTGGGCGTGAGCTCGCTCACGACGTCGACCGACGCCGCGCGTCTGAAGGGTTTCAAGGCGGAGATCGCGAAGAAGTTCCCCAAGATGCACATCCTGGACGTGTTCCAGTCCGAGTCGGTGTCGGCGACCTCGACGTCCGACTTCAACGACGTTCTCGCCTCGCACCCGGGCAAGCCGGGCACCAAGGGTGGCGTCGCGGGCATCTTCGCCATTGACGGAACGAACGCCACCGGCGCGGCCGCGGCGCTCGCCGGGCACAATCTCGTCGGCAAGGTCAAGCTGATCGGTTACGACGCCTACGCCACCGACGTCCAGCAGCTCTACAACGCCAAGACGAACCCCCACGGCGCCTTCACCGCGCTCATCGCCCAGCAGCCGTACCTCGAGGGGCAGTTGGCGGTGAAGTACGCCGTGGAAGCGGTGCACCACCAGACCAAGGGCATCCCGAAGCTCGACACCCTGCCCAACATCCTGCTGACGGGCACTTCCCCGAAGGCGACGTTGTCCAAGTACACCTACCAGGCTTCGTAGACTCGGCGACACTCCTCACTCCCCAGCCGAGGCCGGTCCTCGGCTGGGGAGTGGTCGCCGTTGGTGATGTTCACGTAGCGCTCTACGTGCAGCCCTCAACACGCAGCTCTCAACACGCAGCTCTCAACACGGAGGAACGGACGTGTCAACAGCGAATTCGGCGCCCGAACGGCAGAGCGAGCGGCACGGGCGCGGCGCCAGTCGCCTCGTGGCGATCCTGGCCAACCAGCAGATGGTTCTGGTGGTGGTGCTGATCGTCCTCGTGGCGTTCTTTTGGAGTCGCAACCACCTCTTCATCTCGAGCAGTGAGATCGGTAACCTGCTGACCGACTTCAGCGGACTGGCGCTGTTGTCGGTGGGGGAGATGTACGTGATCGTCTCGGGCGGCATCGACCTCTCGGTGGGATCAGCCGTTGCCGTGTCGGGGATCCTGGGAGCCTTCGCCATGCAGGACATGCTGAACGCTCACTACCCCCAGGTGGTCGTGCTGTTGGTGGGAACCGTGATCTGCGCGCTGGTGGGCGCCACGGTGGGCGCGATCAACGCGCTCATGATCACCAAGGCGCGGCTGGCGCCCTTCGTGGCGACCCTGGTCATGCTGAGTGCTGGCGCCGGTCTCGCCCTCGTCTTCACGGGTGGTGCGCCGGTGGGACTCGACTCGACGGCGATCATCTTCAGCGCCAGCGGCGTCGGGCCGTTCTCCTACCCGGCGATCATCATCATCGTGATGGTGGCCATTCTCGGCCTCTACCTGCACGCGTCGCGTTACGGGCGCTACACCTTCGCCATCGGATCGAACTCCTTCGCCGCGCGCGCCGCCGGCATCAACGTGCAGCGTCACGTCGCGTCGATCTACGTTCTCTCGGGAGCCCTGGCGGGGCTCACCGGTATGTTCTTCTATCTACGACTGGGGTCGGGCGCACCGACGTCGGGTCAGGACGCGGAGCTGACGGCCATCGCGGCCGTGGTCATTGGCGGGTCCAGCCTCTTCGGCGGCAGCGGGCGGATGAGCGGCACGGTGTTGGGCGCCTTCGTGCTCACGGTCGTGACCGACGGACTGATCTTCATCAATATCCAGCCGACCTGGAACCAGGTGGTCGTCGGCGCCTTCATCTTCTTCGCCGCGGCGCTGCAGGCGCTACGCCTCAGCAGTGGCGGCCTGGCGCGTCTGCTGCGCCCGGCGTCAACCTCGGAGGAGTCCACTGGTGGCCGATGAGCGGGTGCCCGCACTCGAGGTGCGGGGAATCAACAAGTACTACGGGGGCGTGCACGCGCTGAGCGATGTGAGCTTTCGGGCCTACGCCGGTGAGATCGTCGGGCTGGTCGGCGACAACGGGGCTGGGAAGTCCACTCTGATCAAGGTGATCTCGGGTGCCCACGAGCCCGACACGGGGGAGATCTACGTCGATGGTCAGCGCCACCACTGGCGCTCGCCGCTGGAGGCGATCGAGGCCGGCATCGAGACGCTGTACCAGGATTCGGGGCTGGCGCCGGATCTGACGATCGGCTCGAACGTCTTCCTCGGTCGCGAGAAGATGCGACGGGGCCTGCTGGGACGGCTCGGATTCGTGGACCAACGGGCGATGGAGCGCGAGGCGCTCGAGGACCTGAAGAAGGTGGGCATCTCGGTGCCGCTGTCCAAGCGAACCGTCGCGGAGCTCTCGGGCGGCCAGCGACAGGCCGTCGCCATCGGACGGGCGATCTCGTGGGCGCGCAAGGTCATTCTGCTCGACGAGCCCACGAACAACCTGGGTGCGCGCCAGGCCATCGAGGTCCTCGACGTGATGCGGTCGGCCCGGGAGCAGGGTCTGGCCGTGATCTTCATCTCGCACACCTTGCCCCACGTGCTCGAGGTGACGGACCGCATCGTCGTGATGCGCCTGGGTCGGGTGGTGCGCGACGCGCCCACCTCCGGCTTCACGGCGGAGAACCTGCTCGCGACCATCACGGGTCTCGACGAACTGCGGCCGCCTCCGACGCCGACGGCCTGATCGGTGAACGCGCCCCCGCGGGCGCGTCACTAGGATTGCGGACGTGGTGCACCGCCTCTCGCTCACTGGTGCGCGAATGCGATCGTGGTGGCTCTCACGGTGTGCTCTCGCCCGCGATGGCTACCTGTACGCATCGGCCGGCGCCTTCGCCATCGCGATGGGCTGGACCTCCACGCAGCCCGCGCAGTGGCACTGGGGCTACCTGGCGTTCGGCCCCTACGTCGTGGCGGCCCTCGTGGCGTTGCTGGCGGCCCGACGGGTCCTGCGTCGCGAGACGGCCCTGCGCCTGGTCCTGCTGGTGCTCGTGGTGGTGGGGGCCGTCGTGGTGCCCCTGGGGCTCGAGGCCCGCTGGCGCCAACTCGACCACGGTGTCGGCTTCGCCCAGCCGGAGGTCGCGGTCATCGAGCGATCGGCGACCCTGGTGAGCCGGGGTCAGGACCCCTATCGCGCCTACGTGCACAACGGGCGCGTGGTGGACGCCGTGAAGGGCGTACCGCCCTACGAGTCATTCTTCCCGTACTTCCCGCTCATGAGCGTGTTCGGACTGCCGTCGGCCGCCACCCACAATGGGACGGACCTGACCGACGCGCGAATCATCATGTCGCTGATGACCCTGCTCACGAGTGGTCTGGCGTTGGCGCTGCTGCGAGCGCCGCGCGAGCGCAAGATCCTGGTCGCGCTGGTGCTGCTGGCGCTGCCAACGGGAGCACTGTTTCTCTCCACGGGTGGCGACGACATGCCGATCCTCGCGCTCCTGCTGCTCGGCGTGGCGTTCCTCCAGCGACGATCGAACTACCTGGCCGGCGTCGCCTTCGCGCTCGCGGCCGCGATGAAGCTCACGGCGTGGCCGCTGGTGGCCGGGTCGCTCCTGGTGGCGCGATCGCGCGAGGGCCGACCCGCCTGGTTGCGGGTGGCTCTGGTGGTCACGACGGTGGTGGTGGCGACCACGCTGCCCTACGCGTGGCGTGCGCCGCGCGCGTTCATCGCCAACGTCATCGCGTTCCCGCTGGGACTCGCGGGCGTGAAGTCGCCCGCGGCCAGTGCGCTGCCGGGCCACGTGGTGACGATGATGTTCCCCGTCATGGGTCACCTGCTCGAACCCGCGACGCTCGTGGTCGGCGGTTACATCGCTACCCGCTACGTGCGCGATCACTGGCCGGTGACCCTCTCGCAGCTCCTGATGGTGGTGAGCGCGCTGTCCCTGGCGGTCATCCTGATGGCGTCGGCGACCCGCGTGGGCTACGTCATCTATCCACTCAACTTCGCACTGTGGGGATGGGTCTGCCGTCCCGTCCAGGAGCGGCCGGTCGCCCCGGAGCTAGAACGTCGAGGAGTTCTGGTAGATCCGGTAGGACCATAGCGTGGTGGTCCCGCGGCGGGCGGTGATCGTGACGCCGACGACCCAGTAGAACGTGTCCGAGCCGGCCTTCTGAAAGAGCAGTTGCGGCAGCCCGTTGGTCGTGCCCCGCGAGAAAAGCCCCCACCCGAGGGCCTCGAGGTGACTCGAGTAGAAGCCCAGGATCTGACTCGACGGTGCGGTGGTGGCCAGCGATCGCGAGCAGTCGTAGTCGCCGGCCCCCCCGTTGGTGTTCTGCACCGGGGCGGTGGCCCGGGTGGGCGAGGGGACCAGAAGGGCGGGGGCGATGTTGCCCGGTGGCGTGCCGGGCTGCTGACAACCGATGAGGGCGGCGCCGCCGCGCTGGGTGGTGAGCCCCCCCACGACGATCGGCACCGCAGTGGTCGGGGTGCGCACGCTGGGATTGGCGATGACGTCGAGAAGCAGGAACGCGCCGAGCAGCACGACGGCCACGATCACGATGATCATGGCCGGCACGATGCTGGTGGTCGTGGTCAGCGGTGGCTTGTCCGTCTGGCTCACGCGTTCCAGCCCAGGTGATCGATGGGACCACGGCCGCGGCCGAGTCGCCACGTTCGCGCGCTGGTCAACGCGGCGAGCACGAAGGACTTGGCGTCGCGGGTGGCGTCCTCGACCTCGCGCCCGAGCCCCAGACCCACCGCGATCGCCGCCGACAGGGAGCAGCCGGTGCCGTGGTCGTTGTCCGTGTCGACGCGGGGGGCGTCGAACACCGTGACGCCGTGGGCGTCGACGAGCACGTCGGGGGCGTGGCCGTGGTCACGACGCCGCTGGGCGAAGTGCCCGCCCTTGACCAGGACGTGGCGTGGCCCGAGGGCCAAGATGACTCGCGCCAGGCGCACCATGTCGTCCTCGTCGCGCACGTCGCCGAACTCGGCGTCGGCGAGGGCGGCGGCCTCGGCCAGGTTGGGGGTCACGATCTCGGCGTAGGGCAGGAGGGCCTCGCGGTACGCTCGCACGCCCCCCACGCTCAGCAGGAGGTGGCCGGTCGACGAGACCAGGACCGGGTCCACGACCAGGTGCGCCAGCTCGCCCTCGCGGGCCAGCGCCGCCACCGCCTCGATGGTCGCCGGTTGGGCCAGCATGCCGGTCTTCACCGCGACGACGTCGAAGTCGTCGAGGACCGAACGGACCTGCGTGACGACCAGGCTCGGCTCGATGACGTGAATGGCCTGGACGCCCACGGTGTTCTGTGCGGTGACGGCGGTGATCGCGCAGGTTCCGTGCACCTCGAAGGCGCTGAACGTGCGCAGATCGGCCTGGATTCCGGCGCCGCCGCCGGAGTCTGATCCGGCGATGGTCAAGGCGGTGTACGGCTGCACCGCTCCACCCTACCGATCGCGCGGAGCGTCCCCGCTCGGTGGGGTGGGCTCGATCCCGCTGGTGTTGCCGGGCCGTGCGCCGGCTCACCCCAGGGGGTACGAGGCCCGGCCCCGCCACAGCGGTGAGGACTTTCGAACTACATCCGTGTCGTGCGGGAGTAGGCTGGGAGCACCTCAGTCGGGAGGGCGGACATGAGCGATGAGGACGTGGTGAGGGGATTCAGCGGGAGCCTGGTGTGCCGCTTGACGGGGGTGAGCTACCGCCAGTTGGACTACTGGGCGCGCACGGATCTGGTCACGCCCTCGATCACGCCGGCGTCGGGAAGTGGCTCGAAGAGGGCCTACTCCTACGGCGACGTGCTGGAGGTCAAGGTGATCAAGTCGCTCCTGGACTCGGGCCTGTCCCTGGCGCGCGCGCGCCAGGCAGTCGGATGCCTTCGCGACGCGCTGGGGAGCGATCTGGCGTCGTTCAGTCTGGTCCTGAGCGACGCTGGCTCGGTGCTGGCGCGCAGCGATGGTGAACTCGTCGACCTGTTGCGTGGCGGCCAGGGCGTGTTCAACATCGTGCCGCTCGGCGGCGTGGTGGCGGAACTCACCTCGACCCTGCGCGAGGTGGAGCCCTCGGCGTCGGAGCGAGGTCGACGCAGCGCGTGAGCGTCGAGGCCGCACGACGCCGACACCCGAGTCGGGTCGGGGGCACCGCGGTTCGCTTCGCCCACCCCAGTGAGCGCGTCTTCGCCGGGCTGCTCTCGCTCTACGGCGTGGAGTGGGTCTACGAGCCCGTGGAGTTCCCCCTGGTGTGGGACGAGCACGGAACGCCGATCCGCTCCTTTCGCCCGGACTTCTACCTCCCCGCCCAGGGCGGGTTCATCGAGCTCACGGTGCTCGACCAGCGTCTCGTGACCAAGAAGAACGCCAAGGTGCGTCGCTTTCGTGCGCTCTACCCCGAGGTGCCGCTCACCGTGGTCTACCGTCGTGACTTCCTGGAGCTGGCGGCGCGTCACAGCGTGACGATGGTCTCGGCACACGCGGCGTAGGGTGGTCGTCGTGGACGACCGTCGCTCCTTTCTCTACGACACGCACGTGGCGTGGGGCGCCACGATGGTGCCCTTCGGTGGCTGGGTCATGCCGCTGCACTACGAGACGGGGACCGTGGCCGAGCACCTCGCCTGTCGGCGTGATGCGGTGGTCTTCGACGTCAGCCATCTCGGTACGGTTCGTCTCGACGGTCCCGACGCCCTGGCCACGCTCCAGGGCACCCTCACCAACGACCTGCGCAAGATCGGCCCGGGCCGGGCGCAGTACACGCACCTGCTCGACGACGACGGCTTCGTCGTCGACGACATCATCGTGTGGTGGGTTGGTGAGAACGAGTTCGACGTGATGCCCAACGCCTCGAACACCGGCGGCGTGCGCGAGGCGGTGGGGGGTCGCGACGTGACGTCCGAGCGCACCGTCCTCGCGGTCCAGGGGCCGCACGCGCGCGACGTGGCGGGTCGAGTGGATCCGCGCTTCGCGGCGGTGGGGCGCTTCCGAGTGGCGCGATTCGAGTACGGCGGCGTCGAGGTGCGCGTGGCGGGTACCGGGTACACCGGAGAGGCCGGACTGGAGATCGCGGCGCCCAACGAGATCGCCGTGGCGCTCGTGAGTGCGCTGCGCGACGCCGGGGCGACGCCGGCTGGACTGGGCGCTCGCGACACCCTGCGCCTCGAGGCGGCGCTGCCGCTCTACGGGCACGAGCTGACGCGTCAGTCGACCACCCTGGAGGCCCGGCTCGGGTGGGTTCTGGGTTGGGACAAGGCGACGTTCCGAGGGCGCGCCGCGGTGCTGGCCGAGCGCGAGCGCGGACCTCGACGACTTCTCGCGGGCGTGCTGGGCGACGGACGCGCGCCCCTGCGCGAGGGCGGCGAGGTCTGGCGTGACGGCGAGCTGCTCGGGACGCTGACGTCGGGGAACTTCTCGCCGGTCCTCGCTCGGGGCATCGGTCTGGGACTGTTCGACCCGACCCTGGCGGTGGGCGACGCGCTGGGCGTGCGGCTGCGGGGCCGTGACGTGGCGGCCCACGTGTGCGCCCTACCCTTCGTGGCGAAGGAGAGTTGAGGTGGCCGACTACATACCTCACACCGACGTCGAGGTCGCCGCGATGTTGGACTTCCTCGGCCTCGAGTCACTCGAGGACCTCTTCGCGCACATCCCGGCGGCGCTGCGCCTGAGCGGGGGACTGGACGTGGGCGAGGGACGCAGCGAACCGGACGTCACGGCGCAGTTCGCGCACTACGGTGCGGCGAACCGCGCGACGACGACCACGCTGACCTGTTTCGCGGGTGCCGGTGCGTACGACCACGAGGTGCCGGCGGTGGTGCGCGCTCTGGCGTCGCGCTCGGAGTTCGTCACCGCCTACACCCCCTACCAGCCCGAGGTCGCCCAGGGCGTGCTCCAGGCGCTGTTCGAGTATCAGAGCATGGTGTCGCGCCTGAGCGGGCTGCCCATCGCCAACGCCTCGCTGTACGACGGGGCGGCGGCGCTGGTCGAGTCGCTCAACCTGGCCAGCGCCGCGACGCGACGGGGACGCGTCGTGATCTCGGCGGGCGTGCACCCCCACTGGCGCGCCGTGGCGCGCACCTTCGCCCAGGGAACCGGTCACGAGATCGTCGAGGTCCCGCTCGACAATGGTGTCACCGCGTGGTCGCGCGTCGACGCGACCGACGCCGCGGCGGTGGTCGTGGCCTACCCGAATGTGCTGGGAGTCGTGGAGGACGTGGGTGTCGCGCGCGATCTCGCCCGCGCGCACGGGGCCCTGCTGGTCGTGGCGGGCGACCCCGTCAGCGCGGGAGTGCTGCGCAGCGCGGGTTCGTGGGGCGCGGACGTCTTCGTGGGCGAGGGCCAGGCGCTGGGGACGGCGCTCTCCTTCGGTGGTCCCTACCTCGGCCTGTTCGCCTGCACCGTCGATCAGGTTCGTCGGCTTCCCGGGCGCATCGTGGGCGAGTCGGTGGACGCCGAGGGCCGGCGCGCCTTCGTGACCACCCTGCGCGCGCGAGAGCAGGACATCCGTCGCGAGCGCGCGACGTCCAACGTCTGCACCAACCAGACGCTCATGGCGGTGACCGCCGCCGTGCAGATGGGGTGGTTGGGCCGCGCCGGGCTGCGCGAGGTGGCCACGCGCGGCGTGCGCGGCGCGCACTACCTCCACGACGCGCTGGTGCGACTCGACGGCGTGTCCGCGGTGAGCGATCAGCCGTTCGCGCGCGAGTTCGCGCTGCGCCTCGCGCGCCCCGCCGCGGGGGTGGTCGAGGCGATGGCCGAGCGGGGCTTCCTGGCCGGTGTGGCCCTCGACTCGTTGACGGGCCCTGACGAGTCCGTCGCGACGCACCCCGAGGACGTGCTGGTGGTGGCCGTGACCGAGCGGCGCACGCGCGACGAGCTCGACGCGTACGTCGCGGCCCTGGGCGAGGAGGTGGCGTCGTGACCCACGAGGCGAGCCCCGGAGGGCGGGCGGCGTCGGCGCCGTTGATGGGACGCGAGGTCGAGCCCACCCTGTTCGAGCTGTCGGTCCCGGGCCGCACGGCGTATCAGCTGCGCACGACGGGCGTGCCCGCGGTGCCCCTCGAGGACCTGCTCCCGGCGGAACACCTCGGCGAGGAGGTCGCCCTGCCCGAGGTCTCCGAACGCGACCTGGTGGGTCACGTCACCCGTTTGACCCACCGCCAGTTCTCGGTGGACCTCGGTGCCTACCCGTTGGGGTCGTGCACGATGAAGTACAACCCCAAGTTCGCCGACGAGATCGTCGCGAACCCCGGGCTGAGTGGCGTGCACCCCGGCGCGCCCGCGTCGATGACCCAGGGCTGGCTGGAGCTCCTGGTGACCCTGGAGGAGCGGCTCTGCGCCATCACGGGCATGGTCGCGGCGACCGTGCAGCCCGCCGCCGGCGCGGCGGGCGAGTTGACGGGGCTTCTGCTCATGCGGGCGTACCACCGCGCCCGCGGCGACGTGCGCCGGCGCGTGCTCATCCCCGACTCCGCACACGGGACCAACCCGGCGTCGGTGACGCTGGGGGGCTACGAGGTGACCACCGTCGCCTCCAACGAGCGCGGCCTGGTGGACCTGGACGCGCTGCACGCGGCGCTGGGGCCCGACGTCGCGGGGATCATGCTCACCAATCCCAATACCGTGGGGCTCTTCGAGGAGGAGATCCGCGAGATCGCCGAGGCCGTGCACGGCGTGGGCGGCCTGCTTTACTACGACGGCGCCAATCTGAACGCCATCGTCGGTGTGGTGCGCCCGGGGGACATGGGCTTCGACATCGTGCACATGAATTTGCACAAGACCTTCGCCACCCCGCACGGTGGTGGGGGACCCGGGGCGGGACCGGTGGCGGTCTCCTCGCGGCTGGTCGACTTCCTCCCGGGGCCGCGTGCCGTCGCCCAGTCCGACGGGACGTACGCGTGGGCGACGCCCGCGCACTCGATCGGCCGCGTGCACGGCTGGCACGGCAACGCGCTGGTCCTGGCCCGGGCGCTCGCCTACATCGAGGTGCACGGGGCCGAGGGCCTGACCCGGGTGGCCCAGCACGCCGTGCTCAACGCCAACTGGCTGCGTCGCCGGGTCGCCGACATCCTGCCCGCCGCGTACGCGCGCCCCTGCATGCACGAGTGCGTGCTCACCGCGACGCCGCTCAAGCGCGCCTACGGGGTGCGGGGACTCGACGTGGCCAAGGCGCTGCTCGAGGAGGGGTTCCACTCGCCAACGGTGTACTTTCCTCTCATCGTCGACGAGGCGCTGATGTTCGAACCGACCGAGACCGAGAGCCCTCAGACACTGGAGGCGCTGGCCCGGGCGCTCGAGCGCATCGCGCAGCGCGCCGTGGTGGACCCCGAGTCCCTGCACCGCGCACCCCAGTCGACGCCCGTGTCGCGCGTCGACGAGGCCCTCGCCGCCCGTCACCTCGTGACGACCGAGGACGCCGCCTCGCGTCAGTGAGCCGGTCGACCTCGTCGAGGTAGCGACGTGACGCGCCAGCCGGGCTCCGTCCCAGTGAACGACAGCGCGTCGCCGCGAGCGCCTGGCGCGACGAGAGGGGCCCGTACGCCGGAGGGTCCGGCACGTGGCGGCCCCACGCGCGAAGGGGCTCTTCTCTCCGGCTCCCTCGCACTCGCGCGATGGTGATCGGACGGCGCCGAGTCGTCGGCGCCGTCACGGGGCGCCGCCACGACCACCGCGTGGCGGGCGCCGGCGAGGCGTCGCGACGTGCCTAGGGCTCGAGGGTCAGACCACCGGCGAAGGTGGTGCCGACGCTGCGGAAGTAGCCCCCGATGATCTCGCGCGGAGCCAGGGAGCGCAGCTCCTCGGTGGGCGCGTCGAACAGCTCCAGCGTGGCGTCACCGGCGTAGGCGGGACCCAAATCGAGGTTGACGCCGGACATGGTGACGACCTCGGCGATGCTGTCGCGGCCGTCGAGCTCGATGCGCGGGAACCAGCGGTGGTGCAACATGGGGTGGGAGTTGACGAACCCGTTGTGCGGCGAGGGACCCGAGAGGGTCACGGTGGCCTCGGCGAGACGGCGATCCCCGGCGGCCAGCGTCATGGCGAAGCGCCCTCCCGGCTCGAGGCGCGGTCCGGCGAGGCCGTGCTGCACCGGGCGCGTCTGGTGGATCGATCCCATCTTCTTGGGGTAGCCCTGGATGAAGCCGCGCACCAGCGCGAAGTCCCGGTCGACCCAGATGAAGACGCACCGGCTGAAGACCTGGTCGCGGTAGCGGCAGCGCACCACGACGAAGGCCTCGTGGTACTGGCTGCGCACGGGGTCGAGCAGCTCGCGGCGATCGTCGCCGCAACTCTGCCAGTCGGCCCAGATGAAGGCCACCGCTCCTGGATCCTCGTCGTCGTGCACGAGCGACAGACCCTCGGGCAGCAGTGCGGCGACGGCGGAGGGGTCCGTGCGGTACTCGACGCTGAGCAGGTCGCCCGAGTAGTGCCAGGGGATCGGGGGCAGCATCGAGGCGCGGCCGCTCGGTGTGCGCGGGAAGGGCACGCCGTGCAGGGTCATCGCGTCCACCCCGTGGCGGGACGGTCGAACCAGAGGTGCACCTGACCGGTGCCGATCGCGTTCTCGTACTCGCTGAAGCGCCGACCCGGCGCGACGCAGTCCGGGCCGCCCAGCGCCGCCACCATCATCTGGTAGTGCCCGAAGCGACCCTCGGGCCGGTAGGTCAGGAAGTCGGGCAGGTTGTCGAGCACGCTCGCGTGATCGCCGCGCTCGAGTGCGTCGATCACCGCGTGGTCCGCCGCGGCCGCCGCGGGGGAGATGATGTGCTCCTCGCCCGCGGCCTCGTGGTCTCGCAGGGTGCGCAGTGAGTGGAAGGTGTGGCTGAGAGCCCCCGACGCGATCAGCACGACGCGTCGATCGCTGCGCGCCACCGCCTCGCCCAGTACGCGGCCGATCGCGGCGAAGTCCTCGGGCTGGGCGGTCTGGCAGAGGCTCACCGACACCCATCGTTCGTCTCCCTGGAGGAAACCCAGGAAGT
Source organism: Actinomycetes bacterium (assembly GCA_021786095.1). Classification (GTDB taxonomy): domain Bacteria; phylum Actinomycetota; class Acidimicrobiia; order Acidimicrobiales; family RAAP-2; genus RAAP-2. Next base: position 99,836 of record JAJYNX010000071.1, read on the forward strand.
TGGTCGTCGCGTAGGTGATGGGAAGGTGCTCGTCGTCGATGGGGGTCAGCCAGCACTGGGGGGTCGCCGCCGCGAGCTCGCCGGCGCGCCGAGCGAACTCCGGGTCGCCCGGGATGTCGTAGGGGACACTGCTCATCCCCCGGGGCAGCTCCTCGGAGGTGAAGGAACCACGCCGGCGCGGCGCGGCGGTGATCACGAACTCTACGGTGGTGAACCAGTGGCTGTCCAGCACGATCACGAGGTCGGGGTCGAGCGCGTCGAAGACCTCGCGGCGCAGGTCGTGCAGGCCGGTGTAGAGGCTCGACTCACGGCCGTCGTTGAGGGCGCGGCGCTCGTCGTCGGGCAGCACGATGGTGGGCACGTGGGCCAGCAGGCCCGCCCCGACGATCTCACCCATGCGTGCTCCCCTCTCGTACCTGGTAGGTCTTGAGGTCGCTGTAGAAGTCGAGGGCGTAGTCCCCGCCCTCGCGGCCGAGGCCGCTGATGCCGACGCCGCCGAAGGGGGCGGTGAGGTCGCGCACCAGGAAGGTGTTCACCCAGATGGTGCCGGCGCGCAGCGCGGCGCCCAGGGCGTCGGCCCGCTCGCGCGACGACGTGTAGACGATCGCCGAGAGGCCGTAGGGCGTCGAGTTGCCCAGCGCCACCGCCTCGGCGTCGTCGGCGAAGGACTGCAGGGTCAGCACCGGGCCGAAGACCTCGCGCTGGACGATCTCGGCGTCGTTGGCGTGCGGCTCGATCAGGGTCGGCTCGTACCAGAGCCCGTCGGGACGCCAGCGAGCGCCGCCGAAGACCACGCGGTCGCCCGCCTCGCGCGCGCGGGCCACGAAGCCCTCCACGCGTGCGAGATGCTCCGGGTGGATCAGCGGCGACAGGGTGGTCGTGGGCAGACGGCTGTCACCGGGGACGAGCGCGGCCGCGGACGCGCGGACGCGCTCGACGAACGCGTCGCGCACCGACTCCTGGACCAGCAGGCGGGTGCCGGCCAGGCAGACCTGGCCCGCGTCGTCGTACATGCGCACGGCGCTGCGCGCGGCGGCGTCGAGGTCGGCGTCATCCAGGACGATGAGCGGTCCCTTGCCACCGAGCTCGGCGGTGAAGGGCACCAGGTGGTCGGCGGCGACGCGCCCGATGGCGCGCCCGGTCTCGGGCGACCCCGTGAAGGAGATTCGTCGCACCCGGACGTCGCCGACCAGAGCCGCGCCGGCCTCGTCGCCGTAGCCCTGGACCAGGTTGAGCACACCCGGGGGGAGGCCGGCCTCGTCGGCCAGGTCCATGAGCAGCGCTGCGCTGAGCGGTGACCACTCCGCGGGCTTGAGCACCACCGTGTTGCCGGCGGCGAGGGCTGGCGCGCACTTCCAGGTGGCCAGCATGAAGGGGGCGTTCCACGGCGTGATGACCACGGTGGGCCCGGCCGGCATGCGCAGGACGGTGTTGTGCGTGCCCTGGGAGTCCCATCGGCGGGGCTGGTAGCCGAGCGCCAGGTCGGCGTAGGCGCGGAAGTTGCGCGCGCCGCGCGCGATGACGCGCTCGCGCAGGCTGTCCTCGAGCATGGCCATGTCGAGGCACTCCACGGCGGCCAGGCGCGCCACGTCGCGGTCGATGAGGTCGGCGAGTCGGCGCAGGTAGGGGGCGCGACCCTCGGCACCGAGCGCCGACCACGCGGGGAACGCCGCGAGCGCGGCGTCCACCGCCCGGGTCGCCTCGGCGGGGCCGCCTCGCGACACCCGCGCCAGGACGACGTCCCAGTCGAGTGGCGAGCGGTCCTCGAAGGTCGCCGTCGAGTCCACCCAGTCGCCGGCGATGTGATGGCCGGTGGCGACGGCGACGCCCGCGACGGTGGTGCGGCTCTCGCTCACGACCTCACCCGCGGTCGCACGCGCGGCGAGGGCAGGCTCTCGGGCGGGGTGGGCCGAGGTGCTCGCTCGCCCCGGTGCTCCCAGTCGCCACCGAGGGCGGTGGAGAGAACCTCCTCGCTGGCCGTCGGTTGCGCCCCCACCTCGTCGCTGACCGGCTCGGGACCGGCGACGACGTGGTTGGTGAGCACGCCGAGTCCCTGCACCTCCACGCTCACCACGTCACCGGGCTCGACCGGCCGCGACAGCGCCGGTGTCCCGGTGAGGATCACGTCGCCGGGCACGAGGGTGATCAGGCGGGCCAGGTCCGCGACCAGATAGTGCATGTCCCAGGCCATCTCGTCGGTGGACCCGTCCTGTCGCAGGACACCGTTGACGTAGGTGTGCAGGTACTTGTGGTGGAAGTCCCAGTCGGTGACGAGTCCCGGGCCGATCGGGCAGAGGGTGTCGGCGCCCTTGACGCGCAGCATCGATCCGGCGTCGGTGTCGCGAAAGTCGTGCAGGCCGAAGTCGTTGGCGATGGTGTAGCCCGCGATGCGCGAGGCGGCGTCGGCGACGGTGATGTTGCGGGCGGTGGCCCCGATGATGATGGCGACCTCGCCCTCGTAGTTGAGGTAGCGGCAGTTCGCCGGTCGCACCACCGCCCCGCCGTGCGCGTTGAGAGCGGAGACGGGCTTTTGGAACCAGGTGGGCGCCGGTGGCAGGGACACGCCGAACTCGCGAACGCGCGAGACGTGATTCAAGTGGCAGCAGAGGATCTTGGTCGGCGTCGCCGGAGCGAGGTGGGTGACCGCGTCGTCGTCGATCGCGACGCGTCGTCCGTCCGCGGCGATCAGCGTGTCGCCCCGTCGTTGGACCTCGACGACCGCGCCGTCGAGAACGATGCGTCGATACTCCACGGCCCCCCGATCATCGTTTGCTTACAAATGACTTATGCACCCTACAAACTACGCCGCCGCCACCGTGCTACGTTCGCCACATCTCGAGGGGGGAACGTGGGCGACGGCTTCGACAGGGTGCGCGTGCTGTGGCCGGACCACCTGGGCCTCGCGCGGGGCAAGTACGTGCCGGCGATCCTCGCCGAGAAGGGGACGCACCACTGCACCGGCACGTGGTCACTGGGCTACGACCGTACGATGACCCCCCGCACGGTGGGGAGTCACTGGGACGAGGGGCTGCCGGACTTCGACGCCGTCTACGACATGGCCGAGCTGCGTCCGAGTTGGGAGGAGGGCACGCGCGTCGTGGTGGCCGACGTGATGCGCCGCGGTGAGCCGGTGAGCGTGGCGCCGCGTGCCGCGCTGCGCCGCGCCGTCGCCGAGTGGCGCAGCCTCGGGCTCGAGCCGCAGGTCGGCATGGAGTTCGAGGCCTACGTGTTCGAACCCGACGGCGCGGGGGGCTGGCGCCCCGCCGTCACCCCCGGGGCCTTCGTCTACGGCACGGGACCGGGAGTAGATCCCCACGGCCTCGTCGACGCGGTGTGGCGGGCGTGCAACCAGTCGCGCATCCCGCTGGAGTCGGTCAACTCGGAGTACGACTCGCCGCAGTTCGAGTTCACCCTGCGCTACGCCGACGCCCTGCGCGCCGCCGACGACGGCTTCCTGTTCAAGGTGCTGGCCCGCGAGGTGGCGCACCGCATGGGGCTGCTCCTCACCTTCATGGGCAAGCCCCTCTCCGATCGCGGGGGATCCGGGCTCCACATCAACTTCTCCTTCACCGACGCCACGGGCCAGAACGTGATCAACGACCCGAGCGCACCCGACGGCCTGTCCGCCCTGGCTCGTCACGCGATGGGTGGCCTGCTGGCGCACCACCGCAGCCTGGCCGGGCTGTGCGCGCCCACGGTGAACGCCTACAAGAGACTGCGCCCCGCGTCACTGTCGGGGTACTGGGCCAACTGGGGGTACGACCACCGGGGGGCCACGATCCGCGTGCCGGGGGAGCGTGGCGCGGCGGCACGCCTCGAGCACCGTCTCAGCGACGGGGCGGCCGTCGTGCACACCGCGGTGGCCGCGGTGCTGCAGGCCGCGTTGCTCGGGGTGCGCGCCGAGAGCGATCCCGGGCCGCACGAGAGCGGCAACGGGCTCGACACGATCGACGCCACGGTGGGCGTGCCCGCGTCGCTCGCCGAGGCGCTCGACGAGCTCGAGGGAGACGCCGACCTGGTGGCGGCGGTGGGCGCCGACCTCGTGGCCCAGCACGTGGCGGTGAAGCGCTCGGAGTGGGAGCGCTACGTGGCCGCCACGACGGACTGGGAGCTGCGCGAGTACCTGCCGTTCCTCTAGCGCCAGGTCACCCGTACGGGCAGTGACTTCACTCCGCTGATGAAGTTGGAGCGCAGGCGCTCCGGCGGGCCGGCGGACGTGACGCGTGACCAGCGGGCGGCGATCTCCTCGAAGACGACGCGCATCTCGAGACGCGCGAGGTGGGCTCCGAGGCAGAGGTGGGGGCTGTGCAGGCCGAACGTGACGTGGTCGTTCGGCGTGCGCGCGGGTCGGAACTCGTAGGGCTCGTCGAAGTGCCCCTCGTCGAAGTTGGCCGAGACGAACCAGATCACGACCTTGTCGCCCGCGGCGATGGGGCGGCCCCCCAACTCGGTGTCGCTCGTCGCGGTGCGACGGAAGTGCATCGTGACACTCGCCCAGCGCAACATCTCCTCGACTAGGGCCTTGCGCTCGTCGAGGGTCATCGAGGGGAGCGCGTCGTAGAGCGCGGGCCGCTCCATCAGCGCCGCGAGGCCGGCGGTGATGGAGTACCGCGTGGTGTCGTTGCCCGCCGCGACCATGAGGGTGAAGAAGTTCTTCAGCGCGAGGTCGTCGAGGGTCTCGCCGTCGGCGGTGGGCTCGAGCAGTGACGAGAGAACGTCGTGGGTGGGGGTGAGACGACGCTCGTCGAGGGCGCGACTCGCGTAGTCGAACAGCTCGAGGGCCACGGGGCTGCGAAAGGGCAGCAGCCGGTAGGCCGAGGTGTCGACCTGGTCGACGACGTAGTCGGTGAAGTCGGGGTCGGTGTTGCCGATGAGGGCGTCGCCGCGTTGCACCAGCCACTCGAGGTCCTCCTCGGGCAGGCCCAGCAGGCGGCCCAGCATTCGCATCGGCAGCTCGCGCGCGATGGAGCCGACGAAGTCGAACTCCTCGGCGCCGGCTAGGCGGTCGAGCATCGATCCCGCCAGATCGCGCACGACGTCCTCGTAGGCGGCGACCGACTTGGGCGCGAAGGGCCGACTGACCAGCCGGCGCAGGCGCGTGTGCTCCGGGGCGTCCATCTCCATCAGCGTGCGCCGCGCCTCGGTCTCCTCGGGGTCCATGTCCTCGAGGCGGATGCCCTGGCGACTCGAGAACAACTCGGTGTTGCGGCTGACGCTGAGCAGATCGTCGTAGCGGGTGACGCTCCAGAACCCGCGCCCCCCCTCGCCCTCGGGAGTCCAGTGCACCGGGTCGTGGCGACGCAGATGGGCGAACGTCTCGTGCGGCACGCCACGCACGTAGGTGTCGTGCGACGTGATGTCGGCGAGCTGATCAGTCATGGTTCCCCCCGGAGCGGTTTGCTCCCAAATGATCTCGTCATTACAGCACACCGCCTTCTTGGACTCCTAGCATGGCGGCGTGAGCAAGCCGCTGATTGGGATCTCGGGGCGCCGCTGGGCCGCGACGGTGCTGGGGACGCACGTGCCTCCCGCGATGTCGTCGCTCTCGTTCGACCTGCACTTCGCCGACTACCCGCAGTCGGTGGCGGCGGCCGGGGGCGTGCCCGTCGAGCTGTCCCGTGACGCGGACGTCGTCGAGGTGGTGGCGCGCCTCGACGGGGTGGTGTTGAGCGGCGGCGCCGACATCGACCCGGCCCGCTACGGCGAGGACGCCTCGGTGGATCTCGGTGCGATCGAGCCCGAGCGTGACGAGTGGGAGAGCGCGCTGTGGCGCGCGGCGCGGGCCCGACATCTCCCGGTGCTGGCGATCTGCCGCGGCTTCCAGCTGGTGAACGTGCTCCACGGCGGCACCCTGGTCCAGCACGTGACGCTGCGCGATGGTGAGGGCCACCCCCAGTGGGACGTCGACGGTCGGCGCGCGACCCACGGACTCTCGGTGGTGCCCGGCACCCGAACCGCGTCCGTGGTGGGCGAGCTGACGCGCGTCAACTCCCTCCATCATCAGACGGTGGATCGGGTGGGCGAGGGCCTCGTCGTCAGCGCCTACGCCGACGATGGCGTGGTCGAGGGTTTCGAGACGAGCGACGGCGAGGTGCTCGCGGTGCAGTGGCATCCCGAACTGCTGGTCAAGCCCGACCCGGTGTTCCGCTGGCTGGTGGACGAGGCACGCCGCCGTCAGCGCCAGACGGCGCTCGCGTAGGCGCCGACTCGTGGTGGCGCCGGACCCGTCCGGCGCACCAGACCCGGGCGGCGGCGGTCTTCCGGGGCGTCAGGGCCAGACGAGGGTGGTGCCTCGGTAGAGACCGGCCACCAGGGACACGTCCTCGGCTCGCGCGAGGGCTGGCACGTGCGCCAGCACGCCGAAGCGGCGCAGGGCCGCGGCCTCGGGTCGCCACTCGGCGTAGGTCTGCACGCCGACCCCGCGTCCGGCGAGGGTACTGGCCAGCGTGAGCCGGCGCTCCAGCGACCAGACCGCGTTCTCGTGGGAGGTGGAGAAGGGAACGCCGGCGGCACGTGAGTCGGCACCTTCGATGGCCACGCACGCGGTGGGGTGCGCGAGGCAGTAGTGCAGCGCGTGCAGGTCCGCGCGCATGAAGTCAGCCGCCGCCGCGCGGTGGCGGTGCAGGAAGGCGACGTTGGTCACCATCACGTTGTAGGTGCCGGGGATGGCGAACTGCTGGGGGGTGAACTCGTGAAAGCGGGCGTGGAGCGCGCGCAGCGTGATGACCTGGTTGGACTGGTAGGCCTGGAGACCCTGGACGGTGCCCTGGAGCACCTGAGTGGGGTCGTAGTTGGTGTCCGCGACGAGGTGCACGCGCGAGATGGTCGCTCCGGCCCGCACGAGCATCTCACGGATCACGACCGGCAGGACGTTGTAGTAGCCGAGTGTGTGGCCGTCCAGCTGGCGCAGCGACGTGATCGACGGGCCCGTGACCACGGCGTAGTCGCTGGTGTTGCCGGAGGTGTCGACGCCGACGAGGTTCGCGCCGCCGGCGATCGCCTCGAGGGTGTCGGCGGCGCTGCCCTCGTTGGTGAACTGCGCACGACCCGACGAGACGAGTTCGTTGACGTCGGTCGCGTTGGTGACCACGTTCACCGTGAGGCACAGGTTCGCGAAGTACCCGAGACGCTGGGCGACGAAGACGTCGAGGATGCCCGCCGACGCGTCAAAGCCGAAGGGTGACGCGTAGGTGATCGGTCCGACGGCACGATTGGTGGCGCACTGGGCCGCGCTGAGCAGCGGGCGTGCGGAGCGCGTAGTGGCGCCCGCCGACACGGCCGTGACGCCGGTGACGAGCGTGAGCGCGAACGCGAGCACGGTCGCGACGATGCGCGATCGCCGTGCGGGGTCTCGGGCCATGGGGGTCTCCTCGGTGGTTGGGGTGGTGCAGTGTGATGCGCGGGTCGCTCACCACCTCGTCGACGGTAGTCGCTCGCGACGCGCTACCAGGCGCGCGTGCGCGTCGCGGGCGACCAGTCGCGCAGCGCGTGCTGCAGCGCCACGACGGCGAGGGTAAGGCCGACGCCGAGCAGCGCCAGGACCGCGACCGCGGCGTAGACGATCGCCAGGTTCGCCTGGTTGGCCGCGACCTCGATGAGCGAGCCCAGCCCGGTGGTCTGCCCGGCCGCCGAGAACTCACCGACGACCGCGCCCACCACCGAGAGCGGCACGCAGATCCGTGCGGCGGCGAGCAGGTAGGGGACGCTGCTCGGCAGCTCCAGGTGCCACAGCACGCGCCAGGAGGACGCGTGCCAGGTCCGAAAGACGTCGAGCAGTGCGTGATCCGCGGAGCGCAGGCCCACGAGCGAGTTGATCAGGAACGGGAAGACGACCACGACGCCCGCGATGATGTACTTGGGCAGGTAGCCGAAGCCGAAGGCCACCACCAGGCCGGGAGCGATGGCGATCACCGGCGTCACGTTCAGCGCGACGGCGAGGGGCATGACGGCTCGCTCGACCAGGGGCAGGCGACTCATCGTCACGGCGAGGAGGAACCCCATCGTCATCCCGCCCGCGGCACCGACGAGCGCCTCGCGCAGGGTGACGAGCATGTCGTGCCAGTACAGACCGGGTGCGGTGCGGAACTGGTGGGCGACCTGGGGGATGGTCGGCAGCACGTACGGGTTGTGCAGCGCGTAGAGCTGCCAGGCGAGCCCGAGCAGGCCGACGCTCACGAGGGGTGGAAGCCACCACCGCGCGTGACGACGCAGGGCACCGCCGCGCGGTGGTGGGCCATCGGTGGGGGAGGGCGACGTCACGGCGTCGCCGATCCGTGACGGCGTAGCTCGCCGCGCACCTCGTCCTCGAGATCTCGACGCGCACTCGAACGCTCACGGTCCTCGTCACGGGGACGCGCGAGAGCGACGGGGAGAACGGCTCCGATGCGTCCGGGCGAGGACGACATGACGACGATCACGTCCGACAACGCCACCGCCTCGCTCACGGAGTGCGTGACGAAGAGGACGGTCTTCTGGTTCCACTGCCACAGTCGCAACAACTCGCGGCCCTGGACCTCGCGCGTCAGCTCGTCGAGCGACGAGAAGGGCTCGTCCATCACCAGGACAGTGGGGTCGATGATGAAGGCTCGCGCGATGGCGACGCGCTGCTGCATGCCTCCCGAGAGCTCGTGCGGGCGTCGATCGAGGACGGGGGCGAGACCGAATCGCTCGAGTAGTTCGCGCGCCCCACCGGCCTCGGGGGGGCGCGGGCGGCCGCTGCGCGC
>JAJYNX010000090.1 GCA_021786095.1 Actinomycetes bacterium
AGCACGGCCTCGATAGTCGTGCCCGCGCGTGAGGAGCGCACGTCGAAGGTGCCGCCCAGGAGTCGGGCGCGTTCGCGCATCCCCACGAGTCCGAGGGACGGCGCGGTGGCGCCACCCCGAGGCTGGTCGGGGTCGAAGCCGCGACCGTCGTCGGTGACGGTGAGGGTGAGCGCGGCGGGCCCCCGCTCGAGGCGCACCACGACGTGGTTGGCGCCCGCGTGGCGCAGCGCGTTGCGCAGGGACTCCTGGGCGATGCGAAACGCGGCCAGCTCCAACTCGGGCGAGAGCCGCCCGGCGAGGTCGTCGGCCTCGAGGTCCACGGTCGGACCCTCGCCGTCGTCGAGGTCGGCGACCAGGCTGGCCAGTGCGGCCACCAGTCCGAGCTCATCGAGGGCCGGCGGGCGCAGGTCGCGCGAGAGCGTGCGCAGTCGGCTGGCCGCGTCGAGCGCCTGGCGCCGCGCGTCGGCCAGCTCGCTCGACACCGCAGCGGGGACGGCAGTCGTCTCGGCCAGCGCCTCGAGGCGTCGGGCGAGGTGCAGGAAGAGCTGGAGCGGCTCGTCGTGCAGCTCGCGCGCGAGACGCCGGCGCTGGTCCTCCTCGACCTGGACGACCAGCTGAGCGAAGTAACGGGCTTGGCGTTGCTCGTGGCGCTCCTCGGTGACGTCGTCGAAGGCGACCTGACGCAGGCGCTGACCGTCGGCGCTGGGCATCGAGGTGACGTCGACGCGGTAGTCGTGCCCGTCGGGGAGCGCGACGACCGAGCCGGCCAGGAGGGTCACGTCGCAGTCGAGCAGATCGGTGCACGACGCGCCAAGCGCACCGTCGCCGAAGACGGCGCGCGCGGCGGGGTTCGCGTCGCGCACGAGGTGGGCGTCGTCGACGACGAGGATGGGGGAGTGGTTGGCCTCGAAGAGCTGGTGGTAGCCGACCTCGACCGCCAGGGCGCGCGCGGTGGCCTCTTCGATGCGTCGGTGGGCGAGGCGCTCGGACTCGATGACCTGACCGAAGACGAAGGAGACCGCCAGCACGATCGCCAGGTTCATCACGTCGGGCAGGACGTGGCCCTCGTCGTGGGGCAGCAGCAGGTCGGGCAGCCAGAGCAGCGTGGCCCACGCGGCCGTCGCGAAGGATCCGGCGAACCCGTAGCGCATGCCGGCGTAGCCGATCGGCAGGACCAGCGCGGCCACCGGCACACTGTCCACGAGGGCCCCGCCGAGCAGGGCCGGGTGCACGTCGAAGAAGAAGTGGACGATGACGATCGCCACGACGACGAGCTGGATCACCCAGAAGCGCGGGTCGTGGATCGGCGGGCGCAGCGCGCGCCGCGCGGCCGAGGGGTAGCTAATCGTCTCGGAGGTCTGGCTCATAGCTTCCGAAGGCGGGGCCGGGCACCAGGCGGTGGTTGAGCGCGTAGGTCACGGCCTCGGTGCGCGAGGTGACGCCGAGCTTGCCCAGCAGGTTCGAGACGTGGCTCTCGACCGTGCGCAGTCCCAGCTGCAGCTCCGCGGCGATCTGCTTGTTCGAGCGCCCCTGGGCCAGGAGCTCCAGGACGTCGGTCTCGCGGCGCGTGAGCGGGTTGACCGTGTCCGGACCCCGGCGCCGGCGTCGGATCAGGCGTTGGGAGATGGCGCGGTCGAGCACGAAGATGCCGTCGGCGACGGCGCGCACGGCGTCGACCAGCTCGCGCCCGCTGGTGGTCTTGAGCAGGTAGCCGTCGACTCCGATCTCGAGCGCCTCGGTGACGTAGGCGTGCTCGTCGAACGCGCTGAGGATGACGACGTGCACGTCGGGTCGTGAGGCCGTGATCGAGCGGGCCAACTCCAGGCCACTCATCCCCGGCAGGTTGACGTCGACCAGGGCGACGTCAACCTCGAGCCCCTCCAGGACCTCGAGCCCTTCCTCGCCCGAGCCGGCCAGGCCTACGACCTCGACGCGATCGGCCAGGTCGAGGATCTGGCGGGTGCCCTCGCGCACGAGGGCGTGGTCGTCCACGATCAGGACCCGGATCGGGGCCGCGGGATCGGTGGTCGTGGACGTCGTCAACTCGGCTGCCTCGGCGGTGGGGGTGAGATCAATCACGGTGCTCGTCTCCGTACTCGGGGGCGCCACGTCCGTGACCGATCTCTCGGTGGCCGACTGCTGGTGGTCTCTTGCGTGACGTCACTCTCGGCTCTATTCGTACACCCCCCGCGAAGACTACCCCCACTGTCACCCCCCGTCATCGTCCGTAATTCCTCTCCTGCGGCCCTGCGCACCGGCTGCGTACTTGACACGGAGCCTACTCAGTGATAGTACGTAGATCAACCAGTAGCAAAACACTACTACTTAAGTACTGAAGTACTCATTCGGAGACGAATGGATCGGAGGGGTCATGGTGGTCGAGGTTCGAGAAGAGGTGCCGTCAGGGCGGGGGGCCCACCTGGTGGACCCGGTCGCCGTGGCCATTCGCACGCGTCCCCCCGCGCGCGCCGGCGCCGCGGAGCACTTCACGTCGACTGACCCCTCACCGGGTCTGGACGTCGCGCGCAACCCCCGCGTCGCACGCCTGCTGCACAATCGCAAGCTCCAGTTCATGCTGATCCTGCCCAACCAGATCATCTTCTGGCTGGTGATCGGCATCGGGCTGCTCGGCACGCTCGTGCCGGGCCTCAACTTCGCCACGGCGATCACCTGGTACGTCTGGTTCTGCCTGGTCTTCGTGATGATGGTGGTCGTGGGTCGCGCGTGGTGCGCGATGTGCCCCTTCGGCGGCTTCGCCGAGTGGGTGCAGCGCCACACCTTCTGGCGGCGCACGCCGTCCAGCGTCGGCGTCGGTCTGAAGGTCCCGGAGGTGGTGGGCCAGTACGGGTTCCTCCTGTCGGTCGGGGCCTTCCTGCTGCTGACCTGGATCGAGGAGTTCTTCAACATCGCCGGTCCCGGCAACCCGGCCTCGACCAGCTTCATGGTGCTGGGCATCGTCGGCAGCGCGCTGACCTTCTTCATGCTCTTCGAGCGGCGCAGCTTCTGTCGCTACGTGTGCCCGCTCACGGCGCTGATCGGGACCGTCGGCTCCATGGGCTCGGTCGCGGGCTTTCGCACGCGCGACCGCGAGGTGTGCTTCAACTGCACGACCAAGGACTGCATGCGCGGCAGCGAGGACGGCTACGGGTGCCCGTGGTACACGTGGCCGGGCAGTGCCGACTCCAACCTGACCTGCGGGCTGTGCACCGAGTGCTACAAGTCCTGCCCGTCGGACAACATCGGGCTCTTCGTCCAGAAGCCGCTCACCTCGGTGGTGGCCCCCAACCGGCGTCGCGCCGACGTGGCCTGGGCCGTGGCCCTGCTGTGGGGCCTGGTGCTCTACCAGCAGATCAACGCGCTGCCCTTCTTCGGGCGCCTCGACTCCTGGCTGAACGCGCACACCGCCTTCCCCCAGTACCCGAACCCGATCGACTACCTGGGCGTGATCGGCCTGGTGGCCGCGGTGATGGCGGGGATCGCCTGGGTCTTCGCCAAGGCCTTCGTGGACCGCGGCTACGTGGTGCCGGCGGGCGGGCGGGCGTTCGTGGACCGCACCAGCGTCTTCCGCACCTACTTCGTGCCGCTGATGTACGGGATCATCCCGGTCGTGGGCGCCGACTACTTCGCGCGCCAGCTGCCCAAGTTCTTCCAGCACGCGCCGCGGGTGATCCCGGCGGTGGGTCACCTCTTCGGGGCGGGCTCGACCACCTCGACCCTGTACCGCACGTCGATCATCGGCGCCAACTCGGGCATCATCGGCGTCCAGGTCGGCGTCATGGTCGCCGGGACGCTGGCCGCGATGTGGACCAGTTGGAAGGTCGCCGGACGCGACCTGGTCGTTCCGAGTGGTCAGCGCCGCACGGTCCAGTGGGCCGCGCTGGGCCTGGCCCTCGCGCTCGGCGTGATCGCCGCCGTGCTGTACGTCGCCATGAACGCCGCGGACTAGGGGGAGAGATGACCATCACCGATACCGAACGAGACCTCCAGCGCGACGGAGCGCTGCACGTCGCGGTCGTCGCCGACCGCTGCGCCGGGTGCCAGGAGTGCGTGATCCGCTGTCCCGTCGGGGCCCTGTCGATGGACCCGGTCACCTGGACCGCGGTGGCCGACGACGCGACCTGCGTGGGGTGTCGCCAGTGCGTGCGCACCTGCCCCTTCAGTGCCATCTCGGTGCAGGGTCCCGTGCTCGTCGCCGAGCGCCACGACCCGGCGCTGCACCACCCGGCCGTACTCGAGGGCAACGTGGACGAGACGCGCGTCGGCTTCGCGTCGTGGGAGGACGCGCGCCGCGAGGCCGAGCGCTGCCTCACGTGCCTGGACCCGACCTGCGTGCGGGGATGTCCCGCGCACAACGACATCCCCGGCTTCATCGGGGCCCTGCGCGACGGCGACCTGACGCGCGCCCACGAGGTGCTGGCGCGTACCACGGTGCTGCCCGACGTCTGCTCGCGGGTGTGCAACCAGTCGGCGCAGTGCGAGGGCGCCTGCACGTGGTCGCTGGCCGGCGAGGCGCCCGTGTCCATCGGGCGCCTGGAGCGCTTCATCACCGAGCACGCCCCGGTGCCGGCCCCGACGGTCGGCGCCGAGGCCCCGGACCTGTCGGTCGCCGTCGTGGGCTCCGGACCGGCGGGGGCCGCCGTGGCCTGGGACCTCGTGCGCGCCGGCGCCGCGGTCACCGTCTTCGAGCGCGACGAGACGCCGGGTGGTCTGCCCGTGTGGGGGATGCCCGACTTCACCCTGCCCGACGAGGTGGCGCGCCGTCCGTGGCGCCAGCTCGCCGAGGCCGGGGTCGACGTGCGCTGTGGTGTCGAGGTGAAGACTCAGGACCTCACGGCCCTGCTGGCCGAGCACGACGCCGTGGTCATGGCGCACGGCGCGGGCGTGCCGATGCGTCTGCCCGTGCCCGGTGCCGACCTCGCGGGCGTGGTGGACGCGACGACCTTCCTCCAGGGGGCCAAGGCCGCCCTCGAACCCGGGGGCGACGCCGCGGCGCTGCGCACGGCGCTGGGCCTGGACGGGGTCGCGTCGCGCCGCCCGTCGGTGCTGGTCCTCGGCGCCGGCAACACGGCGATGGACGTCGCGCGCATGGCGCGACGCCTGGGCCTGGACGCGACCTGCGTGGACTGGCTGGACGAGCGCTTCGCCCTGGCGCGGCCCGACGAGTTGGCCGAGGCCCGCAACGAGGGCGTGAGCGTGCGATTCCAGCGCACGGTCACCGCGCTGCGCGGCGAGGGTCGCGTGGCCAGCGCCGAGCTGGCCGTGACGAGTCAGAAGGACGCCGCGCACCCGCCGGTGGTGAGCGACGCGCGCGAGACGCTCGCGGTGGATCTGGTCGTGATGGCGATGGGCTACCGCCTCGATCCGTCCTTCGCGCCCGTGCTGCCCGGCACGCCGGTGCGCAAGACCGTCGCGGCGATCCCCGACCGTCACTGGGTGGCGAGCGGGATCCTGGCGAACCCGGCGTCCGAGTACGCCCACCACAGCCCCGTGGGCTCGCTGGCCCTGGGTCGCGAGGTGGGACTGTGGAGCGCCGCGCTGCCGGTGAGCGAGCGGCTCTGGGTGGTCGGCGACGCGCTGACGGGTCCGGCGACGGTGGTCGAGGCGATGGCTCAGGGCCGTCGCGCGGCGGCCGCGATCCTCGACGCGCGCCCCGCGCGCCCCGGCCGCGAGCCGGCCGACGGGTCGGCGCGGCCGCCTCGGGTGCTGGTCGGCTACGAGAGCGAGGGGGGGACGACGAAGCGGGCGGCCGAGGCCATCGCCGAGCGGTTCTGGCGCCGGGGCGTGGACGCCACGGTGGCGGCGCTCGACGAGATCGGACTGCCCGAGCTGGCCGCCGCGGACCTGCTGGTGGTGGGGACCTGGGTCGAGGGCCTGGTCGTGACCAAGGTGCGTCCGTCGCGCGCGGCGCGCGCGTGGCTGGCGGCGTTGCCGCGCCTCGGTGGTCGCCCGGTGGCGCTCTTCTGCACCTACGGGGTCAACCCGCGCGGGGCCCTGGCCGAGATGCGCGCGGCGCTCGAGGCCAAGGGCGCGGTGGTCGTGGATCAGGCGGCCTTCGGTCCGCGCGAGCGTCGCCG
>JAJYNX010000013.1 GCA_021786095.1 Actinomycetes bacterium
CCAACGGCATCGTGCACGTGTCGGCCAAGGACACGGCGACCGGCGCCACCCAGTCGATGACCATCACCGGCGGGTCGTCGCTCTCCAAGGAGGAGATCGATCGCATGGTGCGCGACGCCGAGGCTCACGCCGAGGAGGACCGCCGTCGCCGCGACGAGGCCGAGGTGCGCAACAACGCTGACGGCCTGGTCTACCAGACCGAGAAGCTGTTGAAGGACCAGGCGGAGTCGTTCCAGGGCAGCGAGCGCGACGACGTGCAGAACGCGCTCACCGCGCTGAAGGAGGCTCTGGGCGGCACCGACCTCGAGGCGATCAAGTCGGCCACCGAGAAGCTGCTCACCGCGAGCCAGGGCTTCAGCCAGCGCCTCTACGAAGAGGCCGCCAAGGCTAACGCCGAGGGCGCGCCGAGCGCGCCGAGCGCCAACGACGACGAGATCGTCGACGCGGAGATCGTGGACGAGCAATGAGCGACGACGTCCGCGATCACGAGAGCGAGTCCGCGGTGACGACGGACACGGCGAACGAGGCCGCCCCGGCCGAGGTGCCCGAGGAGGACACCCCGGCCGAGGTGGACCCGTTGCTGGCGGCCCTGCGCCAACGTGACGAGTATCTCGAGGCGCTCCAGCGTCTGCAGGCGGACTTCGAGAACTACCGCAAGCGCGTGGCGCGCACCTCCGAGGAGGTGGCCGCGCGCGTCGCCGGGGACCTCGTCGTCAAGCTGCTGACGGTGCTCGATGCCTTCGACCTGGCCCGCGCGCACTTCGCGGCCAGCGAGTCCGACGAGGCGGTCGCCCTCACTCAGACCCGGGGGCTGCTGCTCGACACGCTGTCCAAGGAGGGTCTCGATCGCATCGACGAGGTCGGCGGCCCCTTCGATCCCCAGGTGCACGACGCCGTGGCGCACGAGCCTGGTGACGCCGAGCACCCGGTGGTCGACGAGGTCCTGCGCGCGGGCTACCGCTGGAAGGGGGCCGTGGTGCGGCCCGCGATGGTGAGAGTGAAGGGCTAGATGGCCGAACGCGAGTGGTTCGAGAAGGACTACTACAAAGTCTTGGGCGTGGCGGCCAACGCCACCGACAAGGAGATCACGCGCGCCTACCGCAAGCTCGCCAAGCAGCTGCACCCCGACACCAATCCCGGCTCGGAGGAGAAGTTCAAGGACGTCTCGGTGGCCTACGACGTCCTGGGGGACGCCGAGAAGCGCAAGGAGTACGACGAGGTGCGCCGACTGGGGCCGGCGGCGGCGGGCTTCGGCTCGCCCACTGGGGCCGGCGGCGTGCGCTTCACCAACGCCGACTTCGGGGACCTGGGCGACCTGTTCAGCGGCCTGTTCGGCGCGCGGCGCCCGCGCGCCCAACGCGGTGCGGACTTGGAGACCGCCCTGCACCTCAGCTTTCACGACGCGGTGCGCGGGGTCACCACCACGGTGTCGCTGCCGAGCAACGAGGCCTGCCACACCTGCGGGGGGCGCGGCGCGGCGCCGGGCAGCGGCTTCGTGACCTGCGAGACCTGCGGTGGTCGCGGCGTGCTCAACGACGATCAGGGCCCCTTCGCCATGTCGAGCGTGTGCCCCACCTGCCAGGGGCGCGGCGGTCGCATCGTGACGCCGTGCCCGACGTGCCAGGGCACCGGTCGCGAGCCCTCGTCGCGTCGGGTCAACGTGCGCGTGCCCGCGGGTGTCGTCGACGGTCAGCGGATTCGTCTGAAGGGCAAGGGTGCGCCGGGCGTCCAGGGCGGCCCGCCGGGCGACCTCTTCGTGGACGTGCACGTGGCGCCCGACCCGCGCTTCTCGATTCGCGGGCGACACCTCACCACCGCCGTCTCGATACCGGTCACCGCGGCGATGCTCGGCACCACCGTGGAGGTGGCGACCCTGGACGAGCCGGTGACCCTGCGAATCCCGGCCGGCACCCAGGGCGGCACGACGATGCGCGTGCGCGGGCGCGGGGTGCCCGCGGCCGGCAAGCACGCGGCCGGCGACCTGCTGGTCACCGTCGAGGTGGCCGTGCCCAAGAAGTTGACCAAGGAGCAGCGCGCGCTGGCCGAGCGGTTGGCCCACGCGCTGGGTGAGGACGCGTCATGACCCAGCGCCCGTCGAACGATCACGCCCTCTACGTCATCTCGGTCTTCGCCGAGATCGCCGGAGTGCACCCCCAGACGCTGCGCAACTACGAGCGCAGCGGACTGCTGAACCCGGCGCGCACCCGGGGTGGATCGCGCCGCTTCTCCGACGCCGACCTGGCCGCGCTGCGCCGGATCCAAGAGCTCACCAACGAGGGCGTCAACCTGGAAGGAGTGAAGCGCATCATGGCTCTAGAGAACGAATTGGCCACCACGCGCGCGCGGGTGGAGGAGTTGCGCGCCGAGGCGCGCCGTCACGTCGAGGCGACCCATCGCCAGTACCGCCGGGACCTGGTGCCCGTGCGCAACGCCCTGGCGCTCTTCGTGGACGCGACTCGCCGAGGTGCGCGATGACCCTCGACCCGCAACGTTGGACCGTCAAGACCCGCGAGGCCTTCCAGGCTGCGACCACACAGGCCGCCGCCGCGGGCAACCCCTACGTCACCCCCGCGCACCTGCTGCTAGCCCTTTTGAACCAGCCCGACGGGGTGGCGCGCCCGCTGCTGAGCGCGGCGTCACTCGACCCGGTGGCGGTCGCCGCCGCCCTGAACGAGAAGGTGGCCAACGAGCCCCGCGCCGTGGGCGGTAGCCAGCCGGGCCTCTCGCCCGAGGCGCGCCGCGGGCTCGAGGACGCCGACGAGTTGCGCGCCGACCTCGGCGACGAGTACCTCTCGGTCGACCACGTCATCGTGGCCTGGGCGAGCCTGCTCGGCACGACGCGCGAGGCGCTGCTCCAGGCGCTGCGCTCGATCCGCGGCTCGGCGCGGATCACCTCGGAGAACCCCGAGGAGACCTTCCAGAGCCTCGAGAAGTACGGACGCGACCTCACCGCGCTGGCTCGCGCCGGCAAGCTCGACCCGGTGATCGGACGCGACGACGAGATCCGCCGGGTGATCCAGGTCCTGTCGCGGCGCACCAAGAACAACCCGGTGCTGATCGGCGAGCCCGGCGTGGGCAAGACCGCCATCGTCGAGGGGCTAGCCCAGCGCATCGTCGAGGGCGACGTGCCCGAGTCCCTGCGTGACCGGCGCCTGATCGCCCTGGACCTGGCGTCGATGGTGGCCGGGGCCAAGTACCGCGGCGAGTTCGAGGAGCGCCTGAAGGCGGTGCTGAAGGAGATCGAGGACGCGCACGGCGAGGTGATCACCTTCGTCGACGAGCTGCACACCATCGTGGGCGCCGGCGCCAGCGAGGGGGCCATGGACGCCAGCAACATGATCAAGCCGCTGCTGGCGCGCGGGGAGTTGCGCCTGATCGGTGCGACCACCCTCGACGAGTACCGCCAGTACATCGAGAAGGACGCCGCACTGGAGCGGCGCTTCGCGCAGGTCTTCGTCGGCGAGCCGTCCACGGAGGACACGGTCGCGATCCTGCGCGGGCTGAAGGAGCGCTACGAGGTGCACCACGGCGTGCGCATCCAGGACGCGGCGCTGGTGGCCGCGGCCACGCTCTCCCAGCGCTACGTGCCCAACCGCTTCCTCCCCGACAAGGCCATCGACCTGATCGACGAGGCGGCCTCGCGCCTGCGCATCGAGATCGACTCGATGCCCACCGAACTCGACGTGGTGATCCGCCGGATCCGCCAGCTCGAGATCGAGCGCGTGGCGCTGGCCCAGGAGACCGACGAGGGATCGCGCGAGCGCCTGGCCCGCCTCGACGCGGAGCTGGCCGAGCAGCGCGAGTCCGCCGACGCACTGAGCGCGCGCTGGCAGGCCGAGAAGCAGGCCATCACCAAGATCCAGAGCGCCAAGCAGGAGCTCGAGGACAAGCGCGGCGAGGCCGAGCGCCTGGAGCGCCAGGGCGACCTCAACGGGGCCGCGGCCCTGCGCTACGGCACCATCCCCGAGATCGAGCGCACGATCGCCAGCGCCACCGACGAGCTGGCCGCGCTGCAGGCCAACGGGGCCTTCCTGAAGGAGGAGGTCGACGCCGAGGACGTCGCCGAGGTCATCAGCCGCTGGACCGGCATCCCGGTGGCCAAGCTCTTGGAGGGCGAGGTCGACAAGCTGGTACGCATGGAGCAGTTGCTCCACTCGCGCGTCGTCGGTCAGGACCAGGCGGTGCACGCGGTCGCCAACGCCATCCGCCGCTCGCGCGCCGGGCTGTCGGATCCCCACCGACCCATCGGGTCCTTCCTCTTCCTCGGTCCCACCGGCGTGGGCAAGACCGAGCTGGCCCGCGCGCTGGCCGAGTTCCTCTTCGACGACGAGCACGCCATGGTGCGTCTGGACATGAGCGAGTACATGGAGAAGTTCTCGGTGAGCCGGCTCATCGGGGCGCCTCCGGGCTACGTCGGCTACGAGGAGGGCGGCCAGCTGACCGAGACCGTGCGCCGCCGTCCCTACGCCGTGGTCCTGCTCGACGAGATCGAGAAGGCGCACCCCGACGTCTACAACGTCCTGCTCCAGCTGCTCGACGACGGCCGACTCACCGACGGCCAGGGACGCACGGTGGACTTCACCAACGTCGTGCTGATCATGACCAGCAACCTGGCCGGCGACCCGCTGGAGTTCTTCCGTCCGGAGTTCGTCAACCGCATCGACGACATCATCCGCTTCCGGCCCCTGGACGAGGCCGACCTGTCTGTCATCGTCGGCATCCAGCTCGGCCACCTGCGCCAGCGCTTGGCCGAGCGGCGCCTGGTGCTCGACGTCACGCCCGCCGCGGCCTCGCTGCTCGCCCACGAGGGCTACGACCCCGACTACGGCGCCCGTCCCCTCAAGCGCGTCATCCAGCGCCGTCTCGAGGATCCGCTGGCCCTGGCGGTGCTCGAGGGCGTCTACAAGGACGGCGACGTGATCACGGTCGACGTCCTCGAGGGCGTGCTGACCTTTCGTTAGACGAACGTGTCGCCGCTGTCGGTCCGGGTAGCGTCGCGGGGGAACGGGGGGACCATGGGGACGGGTGGCGTGGTGGCGGTGCTGGGGGCGGGGTCGATGGGTCGCGCCATCCTCGCCGGGGTGGTGGCGACGGCTCGTGGCGACACCGAGGTCCGGGTGACGACGCGCACGCGGGCCGGCGCCGCGCGGATCACGCCGTCGCCGGGCGTGACGATTCGCGACCTCGAGAGCGAGCCGGACGCCAACCGGGTGGCCGTGCGCGGCGCGGGGCTGGTGGTGGTGGCCGTCAAGCCCCAGGGGGTGCGCCAGGTGCTGACCGAGGTGCGCGACGACCTGGTCCCCGGGGCGGTGGTGGTGAGCGTCGCGGCGGGCGTCTCGCTCGCCGCGCTGGCCCGCTCGCTGCCCGCGTCGGTGGCGACCGTGCGCGCCATGCCCAACACGCCGGCCGCGATCGGCCTCGGCGTGACCGGGCTCGCCGCCGGCCAAGGGGTCACCGAGGCGCAGTGGGACCTGGTGCGAGCGGTCTTCGAGAGCGTCGGGATCGTCGTCGCGCTGGACGAGTCGCGCCTCGAGGTGCTGGGTACGGTCTCGGGATCGGGCCCCGCCTACCTCTACCTCGTGGTCGAGCAGCTGACGCGCGCGGCGCGCGCGCTGGGCCTCGCGCCCGAGGAGGCGTCGCGGCTGGTGACCCAGACCGTCGTGGGTGCCGCGTCGCTGCTGGCGGCTACCGGCGCCACGCCCCAGGAGCTGCGCCGTCAGGTCACGAGCCCCGGGGGCACGACGCAGCGCGCGATCGCGGTGCTCGACGACGCTCACCTCGACGAACTCTTCGTGCGGGCGTGCGAGGCCGCTCTGGTGCGGGCGCGCGAGTTGGCCGCCGAGGTCGACGAGCCGGACTGAGGCCGCGCGGGAGTCGAGAGGCGCACCCGCCGCGGCGCGACGTCACGCCGTGACGGGAGGGCGCTCGGAGGACGTCGGGTAGACTGGAGCGAGGCCGTCGTCGAGGAGTACCGTGCCCGCAACCGTCGTAGTGGGGACCCAGTGGGGGGACGAGGGCAAGGGCAAGTTGACCGACCTGCTCGCCCGTGAGATGGACCTGGTCGTGCGCTACCAGGGCGGCCACAACGCGGGACACCGCATCGTGGTGGACGGCGAGGCCACCGCGCTGCAGCTGGTCCCCTCGGGCGTGCTCTACGAGCACATCACGCCGGTGATCGGCAACGGGGTGGTCGTGGACCCCGCCGTGCTGCTGGGCGAGCTCGACGCGCTGGCGGCCAAGGGTGTGGACGTGTCGCGCGTGGTCGTCTCGGGCAACGCCCACCTGATCATGCCCTACCACCAGGAGCTCGACCGGCTGACCGAGCGCTTCCTCGGCAAGAACGCGCTGGGCACCACCAAGCGCGGCATCGGTCCGGCCTACGCCGACAAGGCCTCGCGGGTGGGACTGCGGGTGCAGGACCTGCTCGACCCCAAGATCTTTCGCCAGAAGCTCGACGTGGTGTTGCACGAGAAGAACCTGGTGCTCACCAAGGTCTACAACCGACCGGCGCTCTCGGCCGAGGAGCTGGCGGCAACCTACCTCGAGCAGTACGCGCCGCGCGTGGCCCCGATGGTCGCCGACACGGTGTCCCTGCTGCACGAGGCGCTGGCGCGCGGCCAGCGCCTGCTGCTCGAGGGGGCCCAGGCCACCTTCCTCGACCTGGACCACGGAACCTACCCCTTCGTCACGTCGTCCAACCCGGTGGCCGGTGGTGCCTGCACCGGGTCCGGGCTCGGCCCGCGTGACCTGAGCGCCATCGTGGGCATCGCCAAGGCCTACGTCACGCGAGTGGGTGCGGGCCCCTTCCCGACCGAGCTGGAGGGCGACCTGGCCGACCGGCTGGTCGAGCGGGGTCAGGAGTTCGGCACCAACACGGGGCGCCGGCGCCGCGTCGGCTGGTTCGACGCGGTCCTCGGGCGCCAGGCGGCGCGACTCAACTCGCTGACCGAGATCGCCCTGACCAAGCTCGACGTGCTCGACGAGCTCGACGAGATCCGCGTCTGCGTGGGCTACGAGGCGGCGGGCGTGCGCTACGACCACCCGCCCTACCACCAGTCAGTCCTCCACGAGGTCGCCCCGATCTACGAGACGCTGCCCGGGTGGCGCCAGGACCTGAGCGGGGTCACCACCTACGACGAGCTCCCGGACGCGGCGCGCGACTACGTGCGCTTCCTGGCCGACGCCATCGGAGTGCCGATCACCGTGGTCGGGGTGGGCCCCGGACGCGAGCAGTTCGTTCGGCCGTCGTGACGCGCTGCGTGGTCGTCGGGGGCGGGGCGCGCGAGCACGCCCTGGCCTGGGGGCTGTCGCGCCACGCCGAGGTCGTGGTGACCCCGGGCAACGCCGGCATCGCCGCGCACGGCATCGCCTGCACGCCGGCGCCGGCCACCGAGCTCGCGGCCGACCTGGTGGTGATCGGGCCGGAGCAGCCCCTGGTCGAGGGGCTGGCCGACGAGCTGCGCGCGCGTGGCGTCGCGGTGGTGGGCCCCGGCGCGGCCGGCGCGCGTCTCGAGGGGTCCAAGGCCTACCTGAAGGAGTTCCTCGTCGCGGCGGGCGTGCCCACCGCCGCGCACGGCACCTTCCACGATCTGGCCTCGGCGTCGGCGCACCTGCGCGCGAGCGCTCCGCCCTACGTGATCAAGACCGACGGCCTCGCCGCGGGCAAGGGCGTGCTCGTGACCGACGACCTCGCGGTGGCGCTGGACGACGTGCGCGCCAAGCTCTCGGGCTCGGCCTTCGGTGCGGCTGGCTCCACCGTGGTGATCGAGGAGGGGCTGCTCGGCGAGGAGTGCTCGCTGCACTTCCTGTGCGCCGGCGGGCGGGCGCGACTGCTCGCCCCCGCCCAGGACTTCAAGCGGGTCGGCGACGGCGATCTCGGCCCGAACACCGGTGGCATGGGCGCCTACGCCCCGATGACCTCGCTGAGTGCCGACCAGTTGGGCGAGGCGCGCGAGCTCATCATCGAGCCGACGTTGGCCGAGTTGGCGCGACGCGGCATCGACTATCGAGGCGTGCTCTACGCGGGCGTCATGCTGACCACGAGTGGCGTGCGACTGCTCGAGTACAACGTGCGCTTCGGGGACCCCGAGGCCGAGGTGCTGGTGGCGACCGTGGACGGTGACCTGGTGGAACTGCTGAGCGGCGTGGCGCAGGGCCACGTGGTGAGCGGCACGGCGCACGCCGCGGGGCACGCGGTGACGGTGGTGCTGGCGGCGCACGGCTATCCCGGGACGCCGCGCCTCGGTGACGTGATCGCCGGGCTCGGCCGGGACGGCCAGCTGGCGAGCCCGATCGACGGCGTGGTCGTGTTCCACGCGGGGACGCGGCGTCGCGCGGACGGCTCCTTCGTCACGGCGGGGGGACGCGTGCTCGCGGTGACCGGCAGCGGCCCGACCCTGGAGGAGGCGCGCCGGCGCGCCTACGCCGGCGCGGCGGCGATCTCCTTCTCCGGACGGGTGTCGCGCGACGACATCGCGGCGCGGGTGGCGTCGTGATCGGCCGCTACGCCCCGCACGACGCGGCGCAACTGTTCAGCGACGCGACGCGCTTCGACACGATGCTCGAGGTCGAGCTCCTGGCCGTCGAGGCGCTGGCCGAGCACGGCGTGGTGCCCCCGGGGGTCGCCGCCGCGCTGCGCCGGCGCCGCCCGGCGGTCGACGAGGCCTTCGTCGAGCGCGTCGCCACCCGTGAGGCGGTGACCCACCACGACACCGCCGCCTTCGTCGACGTGGTCCAGGAGGCCGTCGGGGGACCCGAGGCCGCGTGGATCCACTACGGCCTGACCTCCTCGGACGTGGTGGACACGGCGCTGTGCGTGGTCCTCGCGCGCGCGATGGACCTGGTGATCGACGCGGCGCGCGAGCTGCGTGACGCGTTGGCGCGCCGGGCGCGCGCCACCATCGACTGGCCGATCACCGGGCGCACCCACGGGGTGCACGCCGAGCCGACCACCTACGGCGCCAAGTTCGCCCTGTTCGCCCTGGCCGTGGACCGCGACCTCACCCGCGCGCGACGCGCGCGCGACGCCATCGCGGTGGGCAAGCTCTCGGGGGCGGTGGGCACGTACTCGAACATCGACCCGGCGGTCGAGGCCCACGTCTGCGCGGCGCTGGGGCTGACTCCGGTGCCCGCCACCCAGGTCATCGCCCGCGACCGCCACGCCGAGGTGCTCTACGCGGTCGCGTCCCTGGGCACCTCGATCGAGCAGTTCGCCCTGGAGGTGCGCCTCCTGGCGCGCTCGGAGGTGGGCGAGGCCTACGAGCCCTTCGCCGAGGGCCAGAAGGGCTCCTCGGCCATGCCCCACAAGCGCAACCCGGTGCGCGCGGAACGGCTCTGCGGCCTGTCGCGGGTGCTGCGCGGCTACCTGCAGGCGGGACTCGAGGACGTCGCGCTGTGGCACGAGCGCGACATCTCGCACTCCAGCGTCGAGCGGGTGATCCTGCCCGACGCGATCTCGCTGGCGCTGTTCATGGCTCGCGACGCGGCGTCCCTGGCCGACGGGCTGGTCCTGGTCCCCGAGCGGGCCCGCGAGACCCTGCTGGAGGGCTCGCTCGGCCTGGTCTTCTCCCAGTCGCTGCTGCTGGCCCTGGTGGCGGCGGGGATGGCCCGCGACGACGCCTACCGCGTGGTCCAGCGCGCCGCGCGCCGTGCGGTCGACGAGTCGCGTCCCCTGCGCGAGGTGGTGGCCGAGGACGAGGCCGTCGATCTCGACGAGGCGGCCCTCGCCCGCGTCTTCGATCCCGAGCGGCTGCTCGCGCACCGCCAGCGCTTCCTGGAGGCCCTGACGTGGTCGACCTGAGCGTGACGCTGAGCCACCTCTACGCCGGCAAGGTTCGCGACCTCTACGAGGTCGACGACGAGCACCTCCTGATGGTGGCCTCGGACCGACTCAGCGCCTTCGACGTGGTGATGGACGAGCCGGTCCCCCAGAAGGGTCGGGTACTGACCGCACTGACCCACTACTGGCTGCGCGACGTCGCCGGCGACGTGGCGAGCGCCCTGGTCACCTGCGACCCGGCCGAGATCGACCGGGTGGTGCCGGGCTTCGCGGACTACCCGGCCTGGCACGGCCGGACGATGCTGGTACGTCGCGCCACCATGGTGCCCCTGGAGTGCATCGTGCGCGGACGTCTGGCCGGACAGGCCTACGAGGAGTACGCGGCGTCGGGGACGATCCACGGTGCCGCGATGGCGCCGGGCCTGGCGCTCACCGATCCGCTGCCCACAGTGCTGTTCACTCCCTCGACCAAGGAGGCGTCGGGCCACGACCGCAACATCGGTCTGGACGAGGCTCGCGCGATCGTCGGGTCCGAGGTGCTCGACGCCGCCTCGGCCCTGTGCCGCGACCTGTTCGCGCGCGCCGCGGCGCGCCTCGAGCGAGTCGGCCTGGTGCTCGCCGACACCAAGTTCGAGGTGGGCCTGGTGGACGGTGAGCTGGTGGTGTGCGACGAGGTGCTGACCCCGGACTCGTCGCGGCTGTGGCCGGCCGACGAGATCGTGCGCGGCGAGACGCCGCCCTCCTTCGACAAGCAGCCCTTCCGCGACTGGCTCGCGGCCCAGCCCTGGGACCGGACCCCCCCGCCTCCGCCGGTGCCCGAGGCGATCGTGGCGATCACCGCGGCGCGCTACGTGGCGGCCTACGAGCGCGTGACCGGACGGTCGCTCGACGACTGGTACGGTGCGTAGTCGTGAACTACCCTGTCGTCGTCGACGTGAGCCTGCGCCCGGGCATCGCCGATCCCGAGGGCGCGACCATCGAGCGCGCCCTGCCGGCCCTGGGCTTCACCGGAGTGAGCGCGGTGCGCGCGGGCAAGTCCTTCCGCCTGGTGATCGACGCGCCGGACGAGGCGACGGCGCGAGATCGGGCGCGGGCCCTGGCCGACCGGGTCCTCTCCAATCCGGTCATCGAGGTCGCCACCGTGCGCGTGGGCGAGTCGTGACCCGCGTCGCGATCGTCCTGTTCCCGGGCTCGAACTGCGAGTACGACGCGGCCCTGGCGATGCGCGAGTTCGGCGTGGACAGCACCTTCGTGTTCCACACCGCCACCGACCTCGACGACGCCGACGCGGTGATCCTGCCGGGCGGCTTCGCCCACGGTGACTACCTGCGTCCCGGGGCGCTGGCGCGCTTCTCGCCGGTGATGGCGTCGGTGGCGCGCTTCGCCGCCGCGGGCGGGCCGGTGCTCGGGATCTGCAACGGCTTCCAGGTGCTGACCGAGGCGGGCCTGCTGCCGGGGGCCCTGCAGAAGAACCGGGGCCTCACCTTCCTCAGCGAGCCCACGACCGTGGTGGTCGCCTCGACGCGCTCGGTGCTGACGCGGGCCGCCACGCCCGGCCAGGAGCTGGTCATCCCGATCAACCACTTCTCGGGGGCCTACACCTGTGACGACGCGACCTACCGCGAGCTGGTCGAGAACGATCAGATCGTGTTGCGCTACCGTGACAATCCCAACGGCTCGCGCGACGACGTGGCCGGGATCTCCAACGTCGCGGGCAACGTGGTCGGGCTGATGCCCCACCCCGAGCGGGCCCTGTCGACGCTGCTGGGCAGCGCCGACGGCCGGGTGCTGCTCGAGGGCTTCGTCGAGTCGCTGGCGCGCGTCTAGCGACTAGGCGCGCGCGCGGGTGATGCCGGCGCGCTTGAGCACGTCGGCGGGTACGCCGGACTCGCGGAACGCGCCGTAGCTGATGCCGTTGCGCTGGGCGTAGGACTTGGCGACCTTGACGAACTCCTTCTCGAGCCCCGACATGTCGACGCGCGTGGTGAGCCGGACGCGCTCGGCGTCGAGGTCGAAGCGCTTCTGGGTGAGCTCGAGGCGCTGGATGGGCGACGCCGTGGCCAGGGCCTTGTCGATGCGGGCGATCTGCATGCTGATGGACTCGGGCGTGCGCTTGCGTCCGCGCTTGCCCTTGCCGGCGGCGACCGCGTCGAGGTAGCGGCTAATGACCCGTGACTCGTTGCGACCCTGTGCGAGTTTGGCCTTGTGGTCAGCGCTCATTGTCCGTGGAGTTGCCTTCTTCGCGGTGGTCTTCTTCGTCGTGGTGGCCATGATTCTCCCGTACGTAGTAGGTGATAATGCAGTCTAGCCAACTGTCGCATATGATTTGACGTTGGAGATCAAACTCCGAAGAAAATTGTGATGTGGTGCGGGGCCGCAACCGAGCAGCCGGCAGAGACCGTGACGGATAACGATGATTTCTGTACCGACACGGAGGTGATGAGTCGTGCCAGTGTGGCGGGTGTCGCTGATGGCACGATCCCGTGATCACCGAGTGAACGCTCGCCGTACGGCGGTGCGTATGGAGAGATATTCGAGGCTGGTGGGGTTCCGGGCTGGGCGCTCGACGGCGCCGGGCATTGCCGGGTATTGCGCGCCTCGCACCGCTCCGCATCGGGTCCGGCGGGACGCTCGTGGATGGCCGGTAGTTTGAGGGGGTGGACGTCGAACCCCTGCACCGCGCTCTGGGCCTCTTGGACGACGAGCTGGCCCGTATCGAGACGGTGCTCGGCCGCGAGCCCAACCACCTCGAGCTGGCCCTCTACGCGGTGATGTGGAGCGAGCACTGCTCCTACAAGTCCTCACGCCTGCACCTGCGCCGACTGCCCACCACCGCCCCGCAGGTCCTCGTCGGACCGGGGGAGAACGCCGGCGTGATCGACGCCGGTGACGGGATCGCGGTGGCGATCCGGATCGAGAGCCATAACCACCCGTCGGCGATCGAGCCCTACCAGGGGGCG
The DNA here is from genome assembly GCA_021786095.1 of Actinomycetes bacterium. Classification (GTDB taxonomy): domain Bacteria; phylum Actinomycetota; class Acidimicrobiia; order Acidimicrobiales; family RAAP-2; genus RAAP-2. Next base: position 12,739 of record JAJYNX010000013.1, read on the forward strand.
GCCACCGGCGTCGGTGGGATCCTGCGCGACGTGTTCACGATGGGCGCGCGCCCCCTGGCGCTGATGGATCCGCTGTTCTTCGGTGACCTGTCCGACGCCCGCCAGCGTTGGCTGGTGGAGGGCGTGGTGTCGGGCATCTCGGGCTACGGGAACTCCGTCGGGGTGCCCACCATCGGCGGCGAGCTGACCTTCGACTCCGGCTACGCCCAGAACCCTCTGGTCAACGTGCTCTGCGCGGGGGCCATGCCCGTGGAGCGCCTGGTCCTCGGCGTGGCCTCGGGCGAGGGCAACCTCGCGGTCCTGCTCGGCTCGACCACCGGTCGCGACGGGATCGGCGGGGTCTCGGTCCTGGCGTCGGCGGGCTTCGCCGGCGTCGACGGCGCCTCGTCCCTCGACGACGCCAAGCGGCCGAGCGTGCAGGTGGGCGATCCCTACGAGGAGAAACGGCTCATCGAGGCCTGCCTGGCGTTGCTCGACCAGAAGCTGGTCGTGGGCATCCAGGACCTCGGCGGCGCCGGGTTGGTCTGCGCCACCAGCGAGACGGCGGCGCGCGGGGGCGTGGGCATGGACGTCGACGTGAACGCGGTGCCGCTGCGCGAGGCGGGACTCGAGCCCTACGAGATCATGACCTCGGAGAGCCAGGAGCGCATGCTCGCGATCATCACGCCCGAGAACTGGCCCGCCGTGGCCGCGCTGTGCGAGACCTGGGAGGTGCGCGCGACGGTGGTGGGACGCGTGGTCGCGCCCGAGCCGGACGAGTCCGGGCGCCCGGTCGGCTGGCTGCGGGTGCGCGACGGCTTCGACGGCCCGGTCCTGGCCCGGGTGCCCGCCGCGTCGCTGGCCGACGACGCCCCCCTCTACGACCGTCCCCGCCGGCGCCCCGACGACCTCGACGCTCGCTGGGCCGACGACCCGACCCTCGACGAGCCGCTGGCCGACGCCGCGCGGGACCTGCTGTCGATGCTGATCGACCCGGCGTGGGTCTACCGTCAGTACGACTCGCAGCTGTTCCTCAACACGGTCGTCGGTCCCGGGCGTGACGCGGCCCTGCTGCGCCTGGCCGGTCCGGGACTGCCCGCCTCGGAGCGCGGCATCGCGCTGACCACGGACTCGAACCCCCACTGGTGCGCGCTCGACCCGCGGCGCGGCACCGCGCTGACCGTGGCCGAGGGCGTGGCCAACCTGGCCTGCGTGGGGGCGCGGCCCGTCGCGCTGGTGAACTGCCTGAACTTCGGCAACCCCGAGCACCCCGAGGTGATGTGGCAACTGTCGGAGTCGATCGACGGCATGAGTGAGGCCTGCCGGGACCTGGGTCTGCCCGTGGTCGGGGGCAACGTCTCGCTCTACAACGAGAGCGGTGGCCGCGACATCGACCCCACCCCGGTGGTGGGGGTGCTCGGCGTGGTCGACCGTCTGGTGGCCCCGCCACCGGGGTGGTCGTGGGGCGAGGGCGACGCGATCGTGCTGGTCGGCGAGCGCCGGGCCGAGGGCGACCACCCCTTCCCCCTAGGGGGGACGCGCTGGGCGGTCGGGCGCGGTCGCCTCGGCGGGCGGCCCGCGCCGCTGGACGCGACCGGTGTCGCGCGCGCGGCGTCCTTCATCGCGGCCGAGGTCGCTGTGGTGCTCGCCGGTGGCGCGAGTGACGTCACCGCGGTGCACGACGTGGCCGGCGGCGGGCTGGCGCTGGCGCTGGCGGAGATGGCCGCGGCGACCGGTCAGGGCGTACGGGTGGCCGCGCTGGCCGCGCCGGGCGAGCTGTTCAGCGAGCTGGCCGGTCGCTTCGTGGTGGGAACGTCGGACCCCGCGGCGCTGATCGCGCGCGCGACGGCGGCGGGCGTCGCGGCGCAGGTCCTGGGCACCGTCGGCGGGTCGCGCCTCGTGCTGGGCGATCTGGTGGACCTGGCGCTCGACGAGGTCGTGCGCACTCGACGCGGGGCCCTCGAGCGGGCCCTGCACGCGGCGTCCTAGCGCTCGTGCGCCGCGCGCAGCTCGTCGAGCACCTCGTCGGGCACGCGCAGGTCGCCGGTGAGCCCGACACCCAGGCGTACGTTCTCCTTGTAGTGGCCGTGGTAGTCGGAGCCACCCGTGGGGATCATGCCCGCGTCGCGCGTGACCTTGACCATGCGCGCCCGCGTCGCGGCGCTCCACGATCCGTAGTAGGCCTCGACCCCGACGAAGCCCCGCTCGCGCAGCGAGGCCAGCACCGGCGCCATCGTGGTCTCGAGCGCGGCGTTCGAGGCGCCGTCGAGGTAGTTGTCCAGCGGGTGGGCGATGGACAGCACCGCCCCCGAGCCGCGCGCCGCCGCGACGAACTCCTCGACCGGCATGCTCGTCTTGGGCACGTAGGCGCGACCGGTGGCGCCCAGCCACTCGGTGAACACCCGCGACCAGGTCTCGTCGTGGCGGGGGCCGACGATCTCGGGGTGCAGTTCGAACATCGCGCGCGCGAAGTGCGGCCGCCCGATCGAGTGGACGTTGCCGGCGATGTCGGCCAGGTAGTCCAGGGTCAGCCGGTTGAAGCCCTGGTCGACCAGGAGCGCGACGAGCGCCTCGTTGCGCACGTCGCGGTCGTGGCGCAGCGAGGCCAGCGCGCGCTGGAGCGGGTGCTCGGGGTCGAGCGGCACGAAGTAGGCCAGGACGTGGACGTTGCGCGGTCCCAGGCCGGAGTCGCGATGGACCTGGGGGAAGGCGTTGTCGCGCAGCGAGACCTCCACGCCGGTCACGTACTCGAGGTGCAGGTCGGCGCAGGCCTCGGCCATCTCGTCGTGACTAGCAGTGGTGTCGTGGTCGGTCAGGGCGATCGCCCTCAGGCCGATCTCGTGCGCGCGCCGGGCCAGCTCCGCGGGGCGGTCCGAGCCGTCGGAGAAGGTCGAGTGGGTGTGCAGATCAATCACCCCCGTAGCGTAGTGAGGCGGCGCACCGCCCCCGGGCGACTGTGCCAGACTGTCGCCGTGTCACGACCGCACGCGATCGCCGAGCGGGGGCGATGAAGGAGGCCTGCGGCGTCGTGGGTCTCGTCGCCCCGGGGCGCGACGTCGCGCACCCCTGCTTCGACGCGCTCTACGCCCTCCAGCACCGCGGTCAGGAGTCGGCGGGGATGGCGGCCTTCGACGACCACCAGATCACCGTGGTCAAGGACAACGGGTTGGTGAGCCACGTCTTCTCGGAGACCACCCTGAACGCCCTGTCGGGGTCGCTGGTCATCGGTCACACGCGCTACTCGACGTCGGGGTCGGCCAACTGGACGGCCGCCCAGCCGGTCTACCGGGCGGCGGGCGCGTCGGGCTTCGCCCTGGCCCACAACGGGAACCTCACCAACACCGCCGAGCTGGCGGCGTCGGCCGGGCTGGCGATGACCTCGATGCTCTCGGACTCGGACCTGGTCGCCGAGCTGCTGGCGCGCGAGGTGGAGTGCGGCGCCACCCTCGTCGAGGCGCTGGGCTCGGTGCTGGGTCGCGCGCAGGGGGCCTTCTCCATGGTGGTCCTCGAGGCGGACGCGGTGCACGCGGTGCGCGACGCGCGGGGCTTTCGTCCGCTGTGCCTGGGGCGCTTCGGGCCGGCCGACGCGCCCGAGGGCTGGATCGTCGCCTCCGAGACGCCGGCCCTGGACGTCGTCGGGGCCAGTTTCGTGCGCGAGATCGAGCCCGGCGAGATGGTGACCATCCGCGCCGCCGAGGTGACCTCGACGCGACTGCTCGATCCGGTGGCGGGGCCCGTGCAGCTGTGCATCTTCGAGTTCGTCTACTTCGCGCGCCCCGACGCCTACCTGCTCGGCCACCAGGTCCACGGAGCGCGTCGGCGCATGGGCGAGCTGCTGGCCTCCCAGTCCGCGGTGGCCGCCGACCTGGTGATGGGCGTGCCCGACTCCGGCGTGCCGGCGGCCGAGGGCTACGCCCAGGCGTCGGGGATCCCCTTCGCCCAGGGGCTGGTCAAGAACCGCTACATCGGTCGCACCTTCATCGCGCCCGACGCGAGCCAGCGGGCCCGCAGCGTGCGGCGCAAGCTGAACCCGCTGCGCGAGACCATCGCCGGCCAGCGGCTGATCGTGGTCGACGACTCCATCGTGCGCGGCACCACGACGCGGGCACTGGTGGGAATGCTGCGCGACGCCGGGGCGGCCGAGGTGCACCTGCGCATCTCCTCGCCACCCTTCGCCTGGCCCTGCTACTACGGGATCGACACGCCGAGCCGCGACGACCTGCTGGCCGCGCACCGCGACGTGGCGGCGATGCGCGACTACATCGGCTGCGACTCGCTGGAGTTCATCACGCTGGACAACCTGCGCGCGGCGATCGGCCTACGCGACGAGTGCTGCGACGCCTGTCTGACCGGGCACTACCCGGCGCCGGTGCCGGTGACGATCGGCGCCGCCGGGGCGCGCTGGTGAGTCGGCTGCTCGACCAGCGCGACGGTGTGACCTACGCCGCGGCGGGCGTGTCGATCGCGGCGGGCGACGAGGCGGTGGCGCGTATCGCGTCGCGCGTCGCGACGACCGCGCGCCCCGGGGTGATCGGCGCGATCGGGGGGTTCGGGGGACTCTTCGCGCTGGACGTGGCGCGCTACCGCGAGCCGGTGCTGGTGGCCAGCGCCGACGGCGTCGGTACCAAGCTCGAGGTGGCGCGCCGGGTGGGCCGCTACGACACCGTCGGACTCGACCTGGTGGCCATGCTGGTCGACGACCTGGTGTGCGTCGGCGCGGAGCCGCTCTTCCTGCTCGACTACGTGGCGCTGGGCGCGCTCGACCCCGCCCGTCTCGAGGAGGTGGTCGCCGGCGTCGTGGAGGGCTGCCGACGCGCCGGCGTCGCGCTGCTCGGCGGCGAGACGGCCGAGCACGGCGGGGTGATGGCGCCCGACGACCTGGACCTGGCGGGCTTCGCGGTCGGGGTCGTCGAGCGGGGCCGCGAGCTCGGACCCGAGCGCGTCGCCAGCGGCGACGTCCTGGTCGGTCTGGGCTCGCCGAACCTGCGCTCCAACGGCTACACGCTGGCCCGGCGCGTGTTCGAGGGCGCGGACCTCGACGGGCCGGCGTGGCCGGGTGCCCCGCGGTCCCTGGGCGAGGAGCTGCTGGCGCCCTCCGTGATCTACGCCCCCGGGGTCGGCGCGGTGCGCGAGGCGGTGGGCGAGGGTCTGCACGCCGCTGCCCACGTGACCGGGGGAGGGATCGTGGGCAACGTGGCTCGCGTGCTGCCCGACTCGCTCGACGCCGTGATCGACATGACCCGCTTCGACACTCCCGAGATCTTCTTCGAGATCCAGCGCCGCGGTCCGGTGAGCGCGCAGGAGATGGTGCACGTCTTCAACTGTGGGCTGGGCATGGTCCTCGTGCTCGCACCGTCCGCGGCCGGACCCGCGTGCGACGCCGCGCGCGGGGCCGGTCTGGACGCGGCGGTCGTGGGCGAGGTACGCCGCGGGCGCGGTGCCGTGGTGCTCACGTGACGGCGCGCGAACGGGTGCGCGCGCACCTGGTGTCCCACGCCCTGCGTCACGGGGACTTCGTGCTCAAGTCGGGTGTCCACTCGTCCTGGTTCATCGACGCCAAGGTCACCATCGGCGACCCCGAGGTGATGGTGGACCTCGCGACGCTGGTGCTCGAGCGGGTACCGGGCGACGCCACCGCCATCGGTGGGCTCACCATGGGGGCCGACGGCGTGTCGTTCATCACCGCCGCCGTCGCCGCGACGCGCGGCCGGGCGTTGCGGCCCTTCAGCGTGCGCAAGGAGACCAAGGACCACGGCGCTGGCGGGCGCGTGGCCGGCGTGGTGCTCGCGGGGGACCGCGTGGTGGTGACCGAGGACACGGTGACCCGTGGGACCAGCCTGCTCGAGGCGGTGCGCGTGGTGCGCGAGGTGGGCGCCGAGGTGGTCCTGGCACTGGCGGTGGTGGACCGCGGCGGGCGGGCGGCCGCTCTGACCGGCGCGCAGGGCGTCGCCTTCGACGCGCTGTTCACCGCGCCCGACCTGGGCGTGGACTACGAGGGCGCGGGCTAGAGCGAGGCGGCGAGCACCTCGAGCACGCCCGCGCGCCACCGGTACAGGTCGGGGTAGTTCTCGGCGGGCGTGTGGCCGAAGCGCAGCACTAGCGCGTCGAGGGCCGGCACGACCGAGATCATCTGGCCCTCGTAGCCACTGGCCCAGTAGGTGCCGTAGGGGTCGCCGCTGACCCACCACTGCCAGGCGTAGTAGTGGCCACTCTCCTCGTCGCGGCTGAGTGGGATCTGGGCGGTGTCGGTCCACGCGCGCGACACCAACTGGCGGCCCTCCCACTGGCCGCCGCGCAGGTACAGCAGGCCGAAGCGCGCGAAGTCCTGGGCGCGCGCGTGCAGGTAACTCGACGCGATCACCACGCCTGCGTCGTCCAGCGTGGCGGTGGCGCTGGACATGCCGAGCGGCGCGAAGAGGGTGTCGCGCAGGTACGCGAGGTAGCCCTCGCCGTGACCGACCACGTCGGCCACGATGCCGCTCAGGATGTTGCTGGAACCGCTCGAGTAGTTGAAGACGGCGCCGGGCTCGTGGGCCAGCGGGCGCCCGGCGGCGAAGGCGGCGACGTCGTGACGCCCGTCGCCGAAGAGCATGGTGAGCACGTCGCTCGGCTGGTCGAGTTCGTAGGCCTCGACGAAGTCGAGCCCGTCGCGCATCGCCAGCAGGTCGCGCAGGCGGATCCGGTGGCGCGGGTCGAGCGGGTCGCACCACTGTCCCACGGGCGCGTGCTCGTCGGGGTCGAGGTGGCCCGCGTCGACCAGCGTGCCCATGACGGCGTGCAGCACCGACTTGGCCATCGACCACGACAGCAGGGGGCTCTGGTCGGTGATGAGCTCGGCCGGCCGGTCGAAGAACTCCTGGACGCCGCCGTAGCGCTCGGCGACCACGCGTCCGCCGTGCACCACCAGCACCGCGTTGGTGATCCCCAGGGCCGGCTCGGTGAACGCCTCGTCGACCACCCGGTCCAGATCGGCCTGGTTGGCGAGCTCGCCGCGCGGCCACGTCGTGGTGGGCCAGGGGACCTGCGCCGGGGCGGGGGCGTAGCGCGGCGTGAGGGAGGGGAGGTCGGCTTCGGGCACCATCGTATTGTGGCACGCGGGCGATCACCCGCCCTGGTGGCTCGGCGGTGGGACGACCGGCGAGCCCACTCCTGGCATCGTGCGCGCCGGGGTGGGTTCAGTCGAGTGCGCGCCGCAGTACGCCGAGGTGCCCGCGGACGTCGCGGTGGCCCGCGCAGCGTCATCCTCGCGGGTGGTTCGAGCCAGCCCGGGCGTCCATCGCCGAGTTGCTTTCGGACGTGCTGGAGGGCACGATGGAGCCGGGCTCGTGTTCGGCGACGGGGCCGTGGCGGCTGGACGGCCCAAGGTGCTCGTTCAGCCCTGACGAGTCACGAACGACCATGAGGATGACCAGGAGGATGGCATGGAGAGACAGCTGCCGCAGGCGACCACGAAGGGCCCCGCCGACTGGTTCACGGGAGACGTCTACATCGACGCCGTCGCGCGGGGCCGCGGGCCGTCGACCCTCAACGTGGGCGCCGTGCACTTCACCCCGGGTGCGCGCACCGCGTGGCACTCCCACGACGGCGGCCAGATCCTCTACGTCACCGAGGGCCGCGGGCTGGTGCAGGCTCGAGGGGAGCGCGTGGTGGCGATCTCGTCGGGTGACGTCATCTACACCGCCGACGGGGAGGAGCACTGGCACGGCGCCACGCCCGATCACGGCATGACGCACCTCACGTTCACGGAGGGCGACGCGACGTGGGGTGCGCACGTCTCGGACGAGGAGTACCGCGGCCACGTGCGGGGCGACGAGGGCGAAGACGTCACCTCCTCGCTGGGTTGATCGACGGAGTCCCGGCGTGCCGGTGAGGGGCGGGCCCCGGAGGGGGTGGTCGATCGTTCGGGCCCGGGGCGCGATGCCCGTTCGCCGGGTCACAGCCGCGACCTACGCTGCGTCCGATGACGCCACTCCCCGACGCTCCCTCGCGCTGCTTCCTCTATCGGGCCCGGGCCACGACGCCGCGTCACCGCGGTCGCGTGGCCGCCTACCTGGTCGAACCCCTCGACGAGGCGGCCGTGGTCGTGCGAATCGCGTCGCTCGGGCTGGTGGGGCCACGCTTCGCGCCGCGCCGCGGCGCGCGCGGGGCCTTCGCGGCGATCGGCGGGTGGAGCGTCAGCGCCGGTGGGCGCCACCTGCGGGTGCGTCTGGCGGCCCCGCGGGCTCGCGCGGACGCGGTGGTGGTCGAGACCGGCGTCGATCCGGTGACCTCACGCTTTTCAGGCGCGCGCTCTACCAACTGAGCTACTCGACCAAACCTCGTCACCCCGAAGGGTGTCGAGCGGACCTGACGGGATTTGAACCCGCGACCTCCGCCTTGACAGGGCGGCGTGCACTCCGAGCTGCACCACAGGTCCTCGGATCTCGGAGCCGAGGACCCGAGACGCGAATCGTAAGTCTACACGGCGCGCGGCGGGGGCCGCGGCGCGGCCGTCGCTACGGCGCGGCGGTGGTGTCGGACTCGCCCGAGCGCAGTACCAGGCAGAAGGGGTGGCCCACCGGGTCGAGGAACACGCGGAAGTGGTCCTCGCCACCGGTCTCGCCGGGCTGGACGGCGGCCCGCGTCGCCCCCGCCGCGCGCACGGCCCGCTCGCCCTCGTCCAGGTCGTCCACCTCGAAGTCCAGGTGCAGCTGTTGGGGCACCGGGCCCTCGGGCCAGGTGGGCGCGACGTAGGAGGCCACGCGCTGGAAGGCCAGGGTGGGGGCTCCCGCGTGGACGAGCTCGACCCAGGTGACGTCAGGTGGTTCCTGCGTCGTCGGCGCGATCGCCAGTCCCGTCACGCGTGAGTAGAACGTCGCCAGGGCCAGTGGATCGGGGCAGTCCAGGGCGGTCAGGGAGTAGCGGACGATACCCATCGGGCCACCCTAGCGCCGTCGTTACGGGTTTCTTAGCCGGTCCTCACGGGCGTTTGGGGCGCCTCGCGTAGAGTTCGTGGTGGTGAGAGGAGTACTCGTGAACGGGTGGTACTACGGCAACGGGCCCGGTGGCGGTGGCTGGTGGTTCATGGCCTTCATGATGATTGCGTTTTGGGTGGTCGTGGTGATCGTGGTCATCGCGGCGCTGCGTCACTGGCGCGGCCCCGGGCACCAGCACGTCGGCCCCTACCCGCCGGTCCCCACCCCGCCGGTCCCCACCCCGCCGCCGAGCGAGAACCCGCTCGAGGTGTTGCGCCTGCGCCTGGCCAAGGGTGAGATCGACGCCGACGAGTTCGAGCGCCGCCGCGCGCTCCTGACCGAGAGCTAGGGGGCCGCGTCCGGCGCCACGGGGAGCCGCACGATGACCGCCAGGCCACCGAGGTCGCTGCGGGCCGTGCTCATCGTGCCGCGCAGCGCCACCGCCACGTCGGCCATGATGCTCATCCCGAGCCCCGACCCGCCCGAGTCGCGCGAGCGCGACGGGTCGAAGCGCTGGAAGCTCTCCGGCACCGCGCCGTAGGAGTCCGCGGGCAGTCCGGGACCGGCGTCGTCGACGCGCAGCACGACGTCGTTACCGTCGCGCGCGAGGGTGACGCGCACCGCGTCGGTGGCGCCGGTGTGGCGAAGCACGTTGCCGAGGGCGTTGCCGAGCAGCCGCTCCACGTAGTCGGCACGCCCGATGATCGCCAGTCCCGGCGTGATCGCGCGGGTCACCGTGCGCTCCGGGTGGTCGAGGGCGAAGTCGTGCGCGCTGGCGGCGACCACGTCGCTGATCTCGACGAGCTCGTCGCCGCGGTCGCGCAACTCGCGGACCTCCGCGAGGAAGAGCAGGTCGTTGACCAGCGAGTCCATCCGGCCCGCCTCGCGCGCCAGGCGGGTCACCGCGCGCCCGCGCTGCTCGTCGCTGAGGTCGGGGCGCTGGAGCAGCTCGACGTAGCCCGAGATCACGGTGAGGGGTGTGCGCAGCTCGTGCGAGGCGTCGCCGATGAAGCGCTGCATCAGCTCGGCGCTGGACTTCTCCACGTCGATCGTGCGGCGCAGCGCCACCACCATGTCCGCCAGGGCGCGCTGCAGCTCGCGCACGTCGGCGCTGCCGGACGCCGCCGGCACCTCCTCGCCGACGTCGCCGTGCGCGACCGACGTGGCGAAGGTCACGAGCCGTTCGATCGTGCGCAGGTCGCGGCGCATGAAGAGGCGAGCCACGACGCCCATGGCCAGGGCGGCCAGCAGCCCCACCGCCACGGTCTGCAGCACCAGCTGGTGGCCCCGCCGCGCCACCTCGGCGGCCGAGCCGGCGATGAGCAGGTAGGACCCGCCCCCCGCGGGCACCGCGCGCAGGCGGAAGCCCGGCAGGTTCGCCGCGGTCACGATGCCGCGCAGGGCGACGCGCGCGTCGGCCCGCGTCGGGCGTCCCGTCAGTGCGACGTCGCCGGTCGCCACCGTCGTCACGTGGCCGCGCGGGTCGATCACGATCAGCGTGAGGTTGAGGTTGTTGGACTGCACGAGGTTCAACGCGTCGCTGAGCGCGGAGAGCGGGTGGCTCGCCGCGTCAGCAACGCCGTTGATCGAGCTGTCGAGCGCCGCGTACTGGGAGTGAGTGCTCGACTCGACCGCGAAGGTCCCCACCGCCAGGGCCACCAGCGACGTGATCGTGATCAGGAGGATGGTGAGCCTGGTGGAGAGCCTCACGACGTCGGTCGCGGATCCACGATCTTGAAGCCCACGCCGCGCACCGTGGTGATGGGGGCGAAGCCGTCACGGTGGATCTTCTTGCGCAGGTACGAGATGTAGGTGTCCAACACCGAGGTGTCCGAGTCGAAGTCGATGTGCCAGACCTCGGCCAGCAGCTGCTCGCGGGTGAGCAGGCGGTTCTTGCGCGTGAGCAGGGTCTCGAGCAGATTGAACTCCGTCGCCGACATCTCCACCAGCTCCCCGTCGCGGTGGACCTCGTGACGGTCGATGTTGAGCGTGAGCGGGCCGCAGCGCAGCTCGCGGTCCTCCTCACCGGCTGAGGTACGCCGCAGGATGGCCGCCACGCGCAGCAGCAGCTCCTCCAGGCTGAAGGGCTTGCGCACGTAGTCGTCGGCCCCCACGCGCAGCCCCCGCGCGACGTCGCGGGCCGTGTCGCGCGCCGAGAGCAGCAGGATCGGCAGCGCGGTATCGGTCGCGCGCACGGTCTCGACGAACTCGAAGCCGTCCATGGAGGGCATGTTGACGTCCACGATGCACAGGTCCAGGGGGCCCGAGCGCCACTGGGCCAGGGCCGCCACGCCGTCGGCGGCCTCGCGCGTCTCGTAGCCGGCGATGTGCAGGGCGTCGCAGAGCAACTCGCGTACCCCGACCTCGTCGTCGACTACCAGCACCGTCGTCGCTCGTTCGGTCACGGCACCGAGCGTACTGTCGGTGACAGAGCGGCGGCGTCGTTCTGAGCGGGGCGTCACCGCTTTCACACCATTCTCACAACGACGCCCGGTACGATCGGCGTCGAGACGAGGAGTACCGCATGCGAGTCCTGAGCACCCGAGTGGCCGCCGCGGCGCTCGGCGTCGCGCTGGTGCTCGGTGCCGCCACGCCGGCGGCCGCCGACGGCGGGGGCGATCGTGGCGCCTCGACCACCACGGTCGTGACCACGACCACGACGCCGCGAGTGGGGAGCGCGGCCGCGCGCCATCGTTGGCAGCGCTACCAGCGCTCGTTGGCCGCGATCGACCAGTCGTTCATCGCGTCGGTGGCGCGTGCCGAGGCGACCTTCCGCCACGACCTGCGCCGGGCGAGGTCAACCGCCGATCAGCTGGTCGCGCGCGCCGTGCTGCGCCAGGCCCTGGCCCAGGCGTCGGCCGACCGCGAGGTCGAACTGGAGCGGCTGGGCGATCCGCCCGAGCGGCCCGCCCACACCGACCACGCCGCCCACGTCGAGCGCGCCCGTGGTCAGGCCGTGCGGGCCACTGCCGCGGTCAAGTAGCTCCACGGCGTTGGGGCGATCCACGGCGTTGGGGCGAGGAGGTAGCGCTCCACGCTCCACTCCAGCTCGAAGCCCGCTCGCGTCAGCAGCGCCAGCGGCTCGCGAGTCAGGTGGCACCCGTCGGCCACGATCTGCTCGAGCGGGTCGAGGCGGCGCTGCCAGCGCGCCACGCGCGGATCGGGTGAGAGGCCGTGCTCCAGGATGTGCACGGTGCCGCCCGGGGCGAGAACGCGACGCACCTCGGCCAGCGCGCGCGCGGCGTCGGGAACCGTGCACAGCGTGAACGTGATGAGGGCGTGGTCGCACGACTCGTCGTCCAGCGGCAGGCTCTGCCCGTCGAGGCCGACGCGCTGGACCGGGAATGGGACGCGCGCCACGCGCCGGGCCGCGGCGTGCATGGACGTGTCGGAGGGTTCCACGGCGTAGATGCGCTCCACGGCGGTCGGGTAGAAGGGCAGGTTCAACCCCGCGCCGAAGCCGATCTCGACGACGGCCCCCGACAGGCCCTGGCACACACGCGCGCGCCACGAGTGCAGCCCGCGCGTCGCGCACACCAACGTCACGGCGCGTGGCACGACCTCTCTGGCGTACCAACCCATGGCACGAACCTACCGGACTCGCTCGCTCGTGGGACGTTGCCCCTGGTCATCGTGCATCGCGCCGGTGACCCCCGCCGCGAGCACCTCGCGCCAGGGCGTCGAGGCCCTGGCGCGAGGATCAGCGGTGTCCGTCACACCTCGGCGGGGCTCTCCGCCACCAACCCTGAGCCGGTCTCGGTGATCGCGCGAATCTCGTCGGTCTCGTACCCGCTCCTCACGGCCCAGTAGTAGCAGACGAGGCCGATGAGCAGAGCCCAGATCGTGTCGATCGGGAAGGTGAGCAACTTGGGGATGTGGGCGGTCACGCCGAAGGCCCCGTAGTAGGAGAGGAAGACCTCGGCCAGGATGTAGGTGATCAGCCACACTGAGCGGGCGATCAGGTGGCGTCCCTCCCCGGTCCCGAACAGCCAGCACAGGGCGGTGAAGCCGTAGACGGCGACGGCCACGAGCAGGTACCACAGCAGGAACGGCGCGTGCTCCTTCGGGTTGGTGGCGACGGCCGACGTCAGGACCCAGTGGCCCCAGTGCAGCAACAGGATCCACGCGACCAGGAAGACGACGCCCACGACGTAGGACGCGGCGCGGTTCATGTAGCCGCGCGGTCCCGCGAAGAACCAGGCGTAGAGGGGCAGGCCGATGAAGAGCAGGGCGATCAGCTCGACGTCAGTCGAGAAACCCGACCAGTAGACGATGGCGGTGGCCGCGAGGAACGAGACCGGTGCCCAGAACCCGGCGGCCCCCAGACGGAACGGACGGGCCAGGTTCGGGGCGGTCGTGCGGAAGATCTGCAGGCTCACCCCACCCATGATGTAGGTGAAGACGGTCATCGAGGTGATGATGCCCACCAGTGAGAACCAACTCTTGTTGGGGCTCACGAACGCCACCGCGACCAGGAACGACGCCAACAGGGCGACCCAGGGGATCCGCGTGCGGGGACTCACCTTGGTGGACGCCGACGGGAAGTAGCCGCTGACGCCCATCCCGTAGATGGTGCGTCCGCCGGTACCGAGGTAGATGTAGCCGGTGCCCATCGGTGAGACGAAGGCGTCGGCGATGAGCAGGTAGGACATGACCGACACCAGGAACGCGACGCCCGACGCCTTCATGATGGCGAAGAACGGGCTGGCGGTGACCAGCACGTGTCCGGCCACGGTCGAGGGGGACCCCAGGGCCGCGTAGTCGTTCACCTTGACGCCGAAGTAGTGCCACACGATGCCGCCGGTGAAGGCGATCTGGAGCAGGGTGTAGATCACGATGCCGATCAGCACCGAGACGATCGTGGCGAAGGGGATGTCGCGCTGGGGGTTGGCCGCCTCGCCGCCGAAGTCGAGCGCCTGGCGAAAGCCCAGGAAGGAGAAGATGATTCCGGCACCCGGGATGATGTAGAAGACCTCGTGCCAGCCGGCGGTCGCCTCGCCGCCCGGGGGCGCGAAGTTGTGGCTGTGGAACGACAGGAAGAAGATGAGGATGAAGGTCAGCACCGGGATGATGATCTTCCAGACCATCACCACGTTGTTCAGCCGACCCAGGAAGCGCGCGCCGTAGAGGTTGATGAAGAAGAACACGACGAGCAGGAAGACGGTGAAGAGCCAGCCCTCGGGGAAGTTGATGATCGACGAGGTGGTCACCGGGGACTGGAGCAGGTGCCAACTGGCCGGGGCCTGGGGGCCGATGTACTGGACGGTGGCGATCGCCTCGATGGCCGGCACCGACGCGCTGGCCAGCAGGTACGCCCAGCCCAGGATGAAGCCGGTGTACCCGCCGTGGGTCAGGTGAGGGTAGCGCACGATCGCGCCCGAGCGCGGCAGCATCGTGGCGACCTCGGCATAGGCCATCGCGATGAAGAGCACCAGCAAGCCACCGACGATCCACGAGACGTACGACGCGGGCCCGGCCAGGGTGTCGGCGGTCATGGCCGAGAACAGCCACCCCGAGCCGATGATCGCGCCCAGCGAGAGCATCAGCAGTTGGCTGCGCGAGAGGACGCGCCTCAGTTGGCGGTCGCTCGCGTCGTGATCCGATACGTGCTCTGACGGTGAATCGGCGTCCATAGCCCCCCCTTTGAGCACGCCACCCCCGGTGTTGGGGGATCGCGTGGTTGGCCGCACCTTAGTGCGCTCGTCGGGTCAGATCAAGGACTATGGCCGGTGACCCGGCGGGCGCGCTCGTGGGATCAGTGCGCGTCGTCGCGCGCGGGCGATGCCGCGGTCGCGTCGCGGGGCAGGCCCAGGACCCGCTCGGCGATGATGTTGCGCTGCACCTCGGCGGTGCCCCCACCGATGGTGAGGGCGCGCGCGTAGAGGAAGCCGTAGTACCACGAGGCGCCGTCGGCCCCCGCGACGCCGCCGGGGCCGCGGTCGCTCAGCATTCCCGCCGCGCCCGCGAGGCGGTGCGCCAGGGTCATCACCTCCTGGCCGTGGTCGTCGGCCAGGGCCTTGCGCACGCTGGCCTCCGGTCCGGGCTCGCGCCCCGCCATCGCCGCCGACAGCAGTCGCAGACGCAGGAGTCGCAGGATCTCGCCGTGGCTCCAGCACCGCACCAGGTCGTCGCGGTCCAGGTCGCTACGCGCGACGTCGTGCGTCGCGACCTCGCGCACCAAGTCGGCGGCGGTGGGACCGCGGCCCCACAGGGCGCCCTCGCCCGACAGCGACACTCGCTCGTTGCCGAGGGTCACCTTGGCCAGTCGCCAGCCGTCGTTCGCCGCGCCGATGAGGTGGTCCGCCGGGAGACGGACCTCGTCGAGGAAGACCTCGTTGAAGGCGTGGTCGCCCGTCATGTCGACGATGGGGGCGATGGTCACGCCGGGCGCGTGCATCGGGCACACGAAGTAGCTCACGCCGTCCTGGGGACGGCCCTCACGCGACGTGCGCGCGAGCAGGATTCCCCACTCGGCCAGGTGGGCGTAGCTGGTCCACACCTTCTGGCCGGTGACGACCCACTCGTCGCCGTCGCGGCGCGCCGACGTCGTCAGGGCGGCCAGGTCGCTGCCGGCGTCGGGTTCGCTGAAGAGCTGGCACCAGAAGTCCTCGCCGCTGAGCAGGCCGGGCAGCCAGCGACGTTGCTGGTCCTCGGTGCCCGCGTAGAGGATGGTCGGTCCCGCCCAGCCGATGCCGATGGGGTTGATCGGCCGCGTCACGCCGGCCCGGCTCAGCTCGTCGTCGATGAGCAGCCGGTACGCGAGGTCGGCGCCACGACCCCAGGGCGCGGGCCAGTGCGGCGCGACCAGCCCGGCCTCGGCCAGGTCTCGCCCGGTCGGGTGGGGGTGGGCGGCGAGCCACTGGCGGATCTCCAGGCGGCGCGGGTCGTCGAGGTCGACCACATCCTCGAGGGGCGCGACCGTCACCGGCGCCAACAGGCCCCGACCCTCGGGAGCGTTCTCTCGTCCCGTCGTCATCGTCCCTCTTCGCTCGACGTCACCGTAGCCCCCGGGGTCGCCACGGGCTAGCGCAGGGCCGCGTCGAGCGTGACGTCCACGCCGGTCAGCGCCTTGCTCACGGGGCACTGCTGCTTCGCGGCCTCGGCGACCTCGACGAAGGCCGACTCGTCGAGGCCCGGGGCGCTCGCGCGCACCACCAAGTCCACGGTCGTGATGCGAAAGCCCCCGGCGGGGTCGGGGCGCAACGTCACGGCCGCGTCGACGTCGAGCGACTCGGGGGTTCCCCCGGCGCGCGCGATCAGCGCGGACAGTTGCATGGCGTAGCAGGCGGAGTGCGCCGCCGCGATCAGCTCCTCAGGGCTGGTCACGCCCTCGGCGTCCTCGGCGGTGCGCCGCGGGAAGGTGACGTCGTAGGCGCCCGCCCCGCTGCTGGCCAGGGTGACGTGGCCGGTCCCCTCCTGGAGCGTGCCGGTCCACGTCGTGTGTGCGCGTCGCTGGGTCACGGGGCCTCCCTTGGAGTGTCGAGCCCAGTGTAGGACGACGCGGCGAGGCTCGCGAGGGGGCCTAGCGAGCCCGTAGGCGAGCGATCACGTCGTCGACCACGTCGCTCGTCGTGGCCTCACCGGCCAGGTCGAAGGTGCGCACGCCCTCGGCGGCCCCCTCGAGCGTGGCCGCGCGCAGGCGCTCGCCGGCGAGGTGGAACGCCGGCTCGCCCAGGTGGGTCGCGGCCTGGTTGAGCAGGGCGGCCTCGGCCAGCAGCATCGCCATGGGGTTGGCGACGTTCTTGCCCTCGAGGGTGGGAGCAGTGCCGTGGGGTGCCTCGGCCATGGCCACCTGGGGGTGAAGGTTCTCGTCGAGCGAGAGCAGCACGGACTCCGCGCCGGCGATCGAGCCGAACATGGCGAGCACCAGGTCGCTCAGGCAGTCGCCGTCGCGGTTGAGCGAGGGGATGACCATCGTGCGCTCGTGGATGTCGGTGAGCAGTCCCGCGTAGGTGGCGTCGATGAGGGTCGGGTGGTAGGCGACGGTGGGGTGACGCGCCGCGGCGGCGTCCATCTCCTCCTTCAGCATCCCCTCGTAGGTCGGCGAGACCGTCCACTTCGGTCCGCCGTAGACGAGGCCCTCCTCCGCCTCGGCGGCCTGGAACGCGTACTCGGCCACGTCGCGGCAGACGCGCCGCTCGATGCGCTCGGTGCGCCAGGCACTCTCGGCGATGTCGCCCGTCGCGCCGTCGCGCCCCTCGGCGGCCCCGTAGGCGTCGCCGACCGCCATGCGCACCACGATGATCGGTCGGTTGGTCGCCACGACGGGCGCCACCCCGGGGATCCGCCGGCCGGTGCGCACGATGACCGACCCGCCGATGCCCTCGCGCAGCAGCCGGTTGGGCGAACCCACGCCACCGATCTCGGGCGGCGTGACGGTGGCGGCCTTCAGTCCCAGACCGGAGGCGACCATCGCCGCCGCGGCCTCGCGCACGATCTCGTTGCCGGTCGCGCGCCGGCGCGCCAGGGAGAGGTCGTAGTGCACCAGCTCGAGCTCGACCCCGAGCAACTCGGGGGTGAGGACGCGCAGCGCCTCGAGGAGCAGTTCTTGGCCGGTCTCGTCGCCGTCGCAGACGACGATGGTCGCTCGCGGAGTGGTCATGGTCCAGTCTCGCACGCCGGCGCCGCCGTCGCGGTCGCGCTGTCTAGGGTGGGCCCATGCCCGACGCCGCGTCCGATCCCTCCCCGCTCGACCCCCTCGCACGCGACGCGTCCGAACCCGATCCGCACGACGCGTCGGCCGCTCTCGGGTACCTCTCGGCGAGCGAGGTCCTCGACGCCCTGGCGGCGGGCGAGGTGACGTCGGCGTCGCTGGTCGAGGTGCTCACGGCGCGCGCCGCGGCGCTCGACGACGCCGCGTCGCCCACCGCCCTGCGCGCGTTCGCCGCCCTCGCTCCCGACGCCCTGGCGGTCGCGCGCCAGCGCGACGATGAGCGTCGCGCCGGCCGCCAGCGCGGCCCCCTGCACGGCGTGCCGGTCGTGGTGAAGGACAACATCGAGGCGATCGGACTGCCGGCGATGGCGGGCTCGACGGCGCTGCGCGGGCGCCCGACCCGCGACGCCGACCTGGTCACGCGGTTGCGCGAGGCGGGGGCTATCGTGCTCGCCAGCACGAACCTGAGCCAGTGGGCGAACTTCCGCTCGGTGCGCTCGACCAGTGGCTACTCGGCGACCGGTGGGCTGGTCGCCAACCCCTGGGCCCTGGACCGCTCGGCGGGCGGCTCGTCGTCGGGCTCGGGTGCGGCGCTCGCGGCGGGGCTGGCGCCGCTGGCCGTGGGCACCGAGACCGACGGGTCGATCGTCTGCCCCGCGTCGCTCAACGGCGTGGTCGGGCTCAAGCCCACCGTGGGGGTGGTGCCCGCTACCCGCGTCGTGCCCATCAGCGCGAGCCAGGACAGTCC
>JAJYNX010000010.1 GCA_021786095.1 Actinomycetes bacterium
CCTCCACCTGGAACAGCCGATCGTCTTCGCACAGGAAGGTCATGGACAATTCTCACAGCCGAGGTCGGGTCAGTGGTGGATTCTGACCCATGCACCTAGGAGTCGTTCCCCGAGACGTTGCTAGGGCGCGGTGTTGATCTTTTCGAGCAACGCGGCGAGCGTCTCGCGCTCGCCGCCCGAGAGGCGAGCGCCGAGGTGACGTTCGAGGTAGTCGAGGTGGACCGCGAGAGCGTGGTCGAGTCGGGTGTCGCCCGCGGGGGTGATGGCCACGTACGTGGCGCGCCGGTCGTTCGGGCACGACCGGCGTTCGACCAGGCCCGCGACCTCCAGGCGATCCACGAGGCGGGTGGTCCCGCCGGTGGAGTGCACGATCGCGTCGGCGACCTGGTTCATCTTCAGTCGGCCCTCGGGCGCCTGGCGCAACTGGAGGAGCACCTCGAACCACGCGAGGGGCATCCCACAGGCGGCCTCGAGCTCGAGGCCGAGCTGGCGCGCGAGGCGCGCGTTGGTCTCCAGCAATAGGGCGAACAGTTGAACTTTCTCGTCACCCGACGGACAGGCGCTGGGCTGGATCATCACTACATCAGTGTAGCAGCAATAACTAGTTATACATCTACTGCTTGACAAGTTATTGTAGAAGCAAGTATACTCGGGTGTTGCACAGACTGTGCGAGAACTGTCCAGGAGAATGACATCACTATGAGCAACCTGCCCACCCCCGGCACCTACACCGTCGATCCGGCTCACTCCAACATCACCTTCGTGGCCCGTCACCTGGTCGCGTCGAAGGTTCGCGGAAGCTTCACCGAGTTCGAGGGGACGATCACCATCGGCGACAGCATCGAGCACTCCTCGGTCACCGCGACCGCGCAGGCGGCCAGCATCACGACGAACAACGAGATGCGTGACGGCCACCTGAAGAGTGCCGACTTCCTCGACCAGGAGCACTTCCCCGTCCTGACCCTCACGTCGACCTCGATCACGCCCAAGGGTGGCGACAACTACACGATGGTCGCCGACCTCACCGTCCGCGGGGTGACCAAGCCCGTGACCTTTGACCTGGAGTACCTGGGCAGCGGACCGGGAATGGCACCGGGCGTGTCCGTGGTCGGATTCGAGGCCCGCGCGGAGGTCGACCGCCGCGACTTCGCCGTGAACTTCGAGGGAACGCTGGAGAACGGCAGCCTCGTCGTCGGTAACAAGGTCGTTCTCGAACTGGCCGTCGAGGCTGCGCACCAGGCGTAGCGCCGCCGCCCGCACCAACACGCCGCGCCGGCTCTCCGGCGCGGCGTGTTGGTGTTTGTGGGCCGAGTTGTCGCGCCGCCGGGCAGTCGCGGTCGTGGAGCGCAACTCGAATTTGCTGGCAGACTGGTCCGATGCCATTTGTTTCCATCAACCCCACCACCGAAGAGTTCATCGCCGAGTACCCGGTCGCGACGCCCGCCGACGTCGACGCGGCTCTGGAGCGCGCCCATCGCGCGTTCGCCTCGTGGCGCACGACGCCGTTCAGCGAGCGAGCCCACGCGATGGTGCGGGCCGCCGAGCTTTTGGAGGGCGAAGTGCCCGTGATCGCGGCCCTCATGACCAGTGAGATGGGCAAGTCGTTCAACGCCGCGCGCGGCGAGGTGGTGAAGTGTGCCCTGACCATGCGGTACTTCGCCGAGCACGCCGAGGAGTTCCTCGCGACGGAGATGATCGCGACCAGTGGATCGCGCAGCGGCGTCCGTTTCGACCCGGTCGGAGCGATTCTGGCCATCATGCCCTGGAACTTCCCACTCTGGCAGGTCGTGCGCTTCGCTGCGCCGACGCTCATGGCGGGGAACGTGGTGGTCGTCAAGCACGCCCCCAACGTCCCCGGGTCGGCGGAGTACCTCACCGATCTCTTCGTGCGCGCGGGGTTCCCCGAGGGCGTCGTGACGAACCTCTTCGTCGAGGTCGACGCGATCGGCGACATCATCGCCGACCCGCGCATCGCGGGCGTCACGCTCACCGGGTCGGAGCGGGCGGGCCGCGCGGTGGCCGAGATCGCCGGGCGTCACCTGAAGAAGTGCGTGCTCGAACTGGGTGGCTCCGACGCGTTCATCGTGGGTGCGCGCGCGGACCTCGACCTGGCGGTGCCGATGGCGGTGACGGCCCGGGTTCAGAACAACGGTCAGGCCTGCATCGCGGCCAAGCGCTTCATCGTGGTGCGCGAGCGCGCGACTGAGTTCATCGAGCGATTCAGTGCCGCCATGGCTGCCGTTCCGACGGGTGACCCGATGGATCCGGAGGTCGTCCTCGGTCCCCTGGTGTCCAAGGCCCAGCTCGACCTGCTGAACGCCCAGGTGTCGTCCTCGGTCGCCGCGGGCGCGACCGTGCACGCGGGCGGGGCGCCGCTGGCCCGTGAGGGGTACTTCTATCCGGCGACGGTGTTGAGTGCGGTCCCGAGCACGTCGCGTGCGGCGCTGGAGGAGCTCTTCGGCCCGGTCGCCGCCGTGCACGTGGTCGACGACCTGAGCGCGGCGATCGCGCTCGCCAACGACACGCCCTGGGGCCTCGGGGGTTCGATCTGGTCGACCGACGACGCCGAGATCGATCAGGCGATCGCCGGCATCGACGCCGGCATGGTCTTCGCGAACGCCGTCGTGGTCTCGATGCCCGAGCTGCCCTTTGGCGGGACGAAGAACTCCGGATACGGTCGCGAGCTCTCGTCGTTCGGGACCCGTGAGTTCACGAACGTGAAGTCGTTCTTCGTGGCGTGACACCCCGTTACTACTTCGACCACGCGGCCTCGGCCCCGCGGCGCGAGGAGGTGGCCGCGGCGATGGAGCCGTGGCTTCACGGCGTGGTCGGCAACCCGTCGGGTGCCCATCGTGCATCGCGCGAGGCTCGCCGCGCCGTCGAGGATGCGCGCGACGAGATCGCGGCCTTCGTGGGAGCGGCGCCCGGGGGGGTCATCTTCACGGCTGGCGGGACCGAGTCGTGCCACCTGGCGGTGGCGGGCGTCGTCCACCACCACCGTCGCCATCACGCGACGACCTCGGTGGTGGTCTCACGGGTCGAGCATCACGCCGTCCTCGACGCGGCGCGCGCCATCGCGCGCGACTTCGATGACGTGAGGTTGAGTTACGTGGACGTGGACGCGGACGGGGTGGTGGACCTGGCGGCGCTGGGCGAGGTCCTCACACCCGACGTGGCTCTGGTCAGCGTGATGACGGCCAACAACGAGACGGGGGTCCTTCAGCCCCTCGACGGTGTGCGGGCGACCCTCGACGCCGCGCTCGCGGGCTCGTCGGTGCTGCACACGGACGCCGTGGCCGGCGCGCCCTGGCTCACCCTGTCCGACGTGACCGCCCCCGCAGACCTGGTGTCGCTGTGCGCGCACAAGCTCGGTGGTCCGGTGAACGCCGGCGCACTCGTCGTGCGTCGAGAGACGGGAGTAGACCCGGTGGTGCCGGGGGGCGGGCAGGAGCGTGGCCGTCGCGGCGGGACCGTGGACGTCGCCGCCGCCGTGGGCCTGGCTGCGGCGGTGCGCGCCACCGCACGCGAGCTGCGCGAGGTGAGTGAGCGGGTGGGGGGGTATCAGCGGCGTCTCACCGATGCCCTGGCGCGGATTCCCGGTTGCTGGATCACCGCGCCCACGGCGCGCCGGGTCGCCGGCGTCGTCCACGTCACCTTCGACGACGTCGAGGGGGAGGAGTTGCTCTACCTGCTCGACGAGCGCGGCGTGTGCGCGTCAGCGGCGGCCAGCTGCTCGAGCGGAGCCAGTGAGTCCAGCCACGTGCTCGAGGCGATGGGCCTCGACCCCGACCGCTGCCGGCGCTCGTTGCGGCTGTCGATGGGGACGCAGACCACGTCCGAGGACGTCGACGCCGCGATCGCGATCGTCTCCTCGGCCGTCACCCACCTGCGCGGGTTGCGCTAGTGGCTGGCAGACTGGAGCGGTGAAGGTACTAGTGGCCATGAGCGGGGGCGTGGACTCCTCCGTGGCGGCAGCTCTGCTGGTCGAGGCGGGTCACGAGGTGGTGGGAGCGACGCTCAAGCTCTGGGGCGGGGCGTCGGATTCGGGATGCTGCTCAGTGGCCGACGTGGACGACGCCCGCCGCGTGGCCCAGCACCTCGGCGTGGACCACTACGTCTTCAACTACGCCGAGGAGTTCACCCGTCGTGTGGTCACCCCCTACGTGGAGGGCCACGCCGCGGGGCACACCCCCAACCCGTGCATCGAGTGCAACCGTCACATCAAGTTCGAGCTGCTGGTGGAGCGAGCCCGGCGCCTGGGTTTCGACGCGGTGTCCACGGGGCATCACGCGGCGGTGAGCGAGCGCGACGGACGCTACTTTCTCGTGCGGGGGGCGGATCCTCGCAAGGATCAGAGCTACGTGCTCGGCTACCTCACCGAGGCGCAGTTGGCGCGCCTCGTGCTGCCGATCGGCGCGATGACCAAGGACGAGGTCCGCGCCCACGGCGAACGGCTCGGTCTGCGTACGTGGAACAAGCCCGACAGCCAGGACGTGTGCTTCATCGAGGCCGCCCGCGGTCGTGAGGCCTTCCTGCGCGCGCGACTGACGGCGACGCCGGCGTCGATCGTGGATCGCGCGACCGGCGAGGTGCTCGGTGCGGTGGACGTCGCCGAGGCGATCACGGTGGGCCAGCGCCGGGGCGTCGCCCCCGGGCGCGACGGCGAGCGCCGCTACGTGGCGCGCGTGGACCTGGCGGCGCGTCGCGTGGAGGTCGACCGGTTGGCGGCGGTGCTGGTGTCGCGTGTCGGGCTCGACGCGGCGTCGCTGACCTTCGCCCGCGAGGCCCTGACCGACGGGTCGCCGGTCGTGGCGCAGTGGAGTGCTCACGGTGCCGCGGTGCCGGCGACGCTGCGCGGCGCCGGACGGTGGTGGCTGGAGTTGGCGACACCCGTGCGTCCCGTGGCCGCCGGTCAGTCCGTGGTCTTCTACGCGCCTGACGAGCCGACGGTGGTGATGGGCGCGGCACTCGTCGAGGAGTCGGCGTGAATGTCGCGCAGCGAGTGGCGTGGTTGCGCGCGGAGATCACCCGCCACAACGAGGCCTACTTCGTCCACGACGCGCCGCTGATACCCGACGCCGACTACGACGCGCTGGTCCGCGAACTGCGCGCGCTCGAGGCGGAGCATCCCGAGCTCGCGGACGCCGGCTCAGTGAGTCAGCGCGTGGGCGCACCGTCGTCGAACGTCTTCTCCCCCGTGCGCCACGACGAGCCTCTCCAGAGCCTCGACAACGTGTTCGACGACGCCGAACTGCGTGCGTGGGCGCAGCGCTGCGCGAACGCGTTGGCCTGCGAGCCCGACTCCCTGGCCTTCGCGGTGGAGCCGAAGATCGACGGTCTGGCGCTCTCGATCACGTACGTGGACGGGGAGATGGTCCAGGCGGCCACGCGCGGGGACGGGCGCATCGGCGAGGACGTCACCGACAACGTGCGCACCATCCACAATGTGCCGACGACCCTCGCGGGCGCTCCCGCCGGACGCGTCGCGGTGCGTGGCGAGGTGTTCTTGGCCAAGGACGACTTTTACGCGTTGAACGCGCAGCAGCGTGCGCGCGGCGAGCGCGAGTTCGCCAATCCGCGCAACGCGGCCGCGGGAAGCCTGCGCCAGAAGGACCCCGCGGTGAGCGCGTCGCGTCCCCTCTCGTTCCTCGCCTATCAACTGGTGGACGTCGGCGACCATCTGGCCTTCACCCTGTATCACGAGTCGATCGATCAGCTGGCCCGCTGGGGATTCCTGACCGCGAGGGAGTCGACCCTGGAACGGGGAGTGGACGACATGCTGGCTCGCACCCGCTGGTTCGAAGAGCACCGTCACGATCTCCTGTACCAGATCGACGGCGCCGTGATCAAGATCGACGACCTGGCGCAGCGCGCCCGCCTGGGAACCACCTCGCGGGCTCCGCGCTGGGCGATCGCTCGCAAGTTCCCACCGGAGGAGCGCAC
>JAJYNX010000106.1 GCA_021786095.1 Actinomycetes bacterium
ACAGCGTGTGTCCTATTTGGACCCACCGGTTCGCCTTGACCAACTGAACCAAATGGCTCAGCGGTGCTTACTCACCGTCCGACGTCCCAGACGATGGTTCGTCTGAGTACTCGGTTCCGACCCAGGGCCCTCATCACGGTGTCGTGATGGTTGTGCGGGTGACGATCGGCTCTTCCCGCGTGCTTCGCGGTGCAGATCCCTGTGGGATCAGGCTGTGGAGAGAAGCGCAGCGCGCGTCGGGTCCAAAGGTTTCACCGGGGAGGGTTCTCTCGGTTGCCAGCGGGCCAGGTTGATGGCGGCGTTGAGATCGCGGTCGAGCACCAGACCGCAGGCCTGACACGAGTAGGTCCGCGTCGACAGGTCCAGGTCGCTTCTGACTTCGCCGCAACCGGAGCACGTCTTCGAGCTCGGGAAGAATCTGTCGGCTATTCGCACTTCGACCCCGTGCCACTTAGCCTTGTAGAGGAGCTGGCGGGAGAGTTCTCCCATGGCGGCGTCCGAGATGGACCTCGCCAAATGTCGGTTTCTCACCATGCCCGCCACGTTCAGGTCCTCGATGACGAGGACCTGGCATCGGTCCACGAGGGCCTTGGAGGCTTGGTGGACGAGATGTCGTCGGGTGTTGGCGACCTTGCGGTGAGTCTTCGCGAGTCGAGCCCTCGCTCGTTGGCGACTCTTGGACCCCGGTGTGGTTCTGGCCAGGGCCTGGTTGGCCGCCTTGAGCGTGCCTAGCGCTTGCTTCAGTGTTGTCACCCCCTCGAAGCTCTGGGTGAGAACACCGTTCGCGTCCGCGGCGACGCAGAGCGAGATGATCCCCCGGTCGACCCCGACGGGAACGGCGTGACGGTTGGTGCGGCTGCGCTCGGTCTGGTGTAGTTCAGCCGCCACGCCGGTCAGTGACACGATCCAGCGGCCGGCGCGCTGGGTGAGCGTCGCTGAGTAGATGTGGAACCGACCGGCGTCGATCATCCGGCGGACCTTGCGGGTGGGGCCGAAGACCTTCACCGGTCCGAACTTGGGTAGTCGCAGGTGCGCGGGGTCGCTGAAGCGGATGGGCTGACACGAAGGCGCTGTCCCTGACGTTGCGCGGTTGCGCAACCGGAAGCTCGGTGTCATCTTGCCCTTGGCCTGGAAGCGGGGGAACCCGACCGGCGTTCCACTGCGCTTCCCGCGTCGCGACGCAGAAAAGTTCTCGAGGGCCCGGGCCGCGTCCACGCTCGCGCACTCGAAGACGTCACCGGGCAAGTCGTGGCGCCAGGTGAGACCCCTGATTCCGTCCTCGCTGACCAGTGAGTCCTCGGACTCGCCGTTCTTCCACGCGTTGAACTCGTTGATGAAGGAGAACCCCGACCAGGACAGCGACGGGGTTGACGGTTCGCCAGACTCACCGCTCGTCGAGAGGACTTCTCGCTCGGCCGACCTGGCGTCAAGGTTGGCTTTTACTCGAGCCAAGTGATGGTTCACGGTGAAGCGGCGGGCACCGGCGCACTTGGCGAGGAGGATTCTCTGCTGCGCGTTCGGATCGAGAGCGAACTGGAACGTGACAGCCCGAGAGAGTACCTGACCGGTGTGCGAAAGGGTCGGGATCGTCGGTCGTGAGGCCACTGCGCCCAGTTTGGGGACGAGGTGTGACACGGGTCGCGGGAGCGATCAGTGATGGGGATACACCGGTTCAACGATTGGCCGAGTACGACAACTCCGTGAGCGACTGAGTCAATTCGTGCAACGGGCGCGAGGATGAGTTCGGGGCACAATGAGGGGTATGGAACTTCGGACCGAACGTCTCATGCTTCGAGAGTTTCGGCTCGACGACGAAGTCGCAGTTCACCGGTATGGATCAGACGACGACGTGACCCGGTACACCACGTGGGGACCCAACTCGCCGGCCGACACCGCGATGTTTCTGAGCGAGGTCGCTCGCGAGGCGGCCCGAGAGCCTCGAACTACATTCATCCTCGCCGTCGCGACTCTCGACGATGAGTTGACCGGCGCCGCCAACCTGACGATTACCGACACGCAGTCGACCGGCGAACTTGGCTACGTTCTGGCGAGGGACCAATGGGGACATGGCTACGCCACCGAAGTGGCCCGACGCCTCATCCTCTTCGGGTTCGACGAGCTGGAGCTACTCCGGATAACGGCGACGTGTCATCCCGATAACTTCGCTTCGGCGCGAGTCTTGGAGAAGGCGGGAATGCACTTCGAAAAGACAATACGAGACCACCTCCGAGTTCGTGGAGGGTGGCGAGACTCGCGAGTCTTCGCCATCGCGGCCAGCGACGAAGGTGCTGTCCACTCGGACTGACGAGCTCCTCCGCTTCCGCTCAACGGGGTTATCCATTGCGGTGCCGCAAGACCTACGAGTTCAGCACAGCGCCCGAAGGAGCTCGCTGACGGAAGCGACGTGCAGCCATCCGGTGGCCGAGGTCACGGTGTTCTCGAAGCAGCGCGCCAGGCGTCGCCGTCGCACGAGGTGGCCGTGGGCCACCTTAACCCGCCAGGCATGGCGGATGGGGCGAAAGACTTTGGTGCCGTGCTCGTTGCGCGGTGGCTCGTCCCCTCCAACCCGGCGAACCTCGTCGTTGAACCTTGCTGACAACCGCGTGGCGGCAGACCGCGCCGTGCCACGGTCCACGAGCACGAGTTCCAGCCGTTCGTCAGCACCCGTGAGGACCAGGTCGTCGAGTATCTGTTCGACGGCGCTGGCTTCGGACGTCGAGGCGCTCACCACGCGCACGCAGAGCGGCAGGCCCGTGACGTCCACGCAGACGATGCGCTTGGCACCATTGGTTCGACCAAAGGGGCCGCCCTGGTTGTGGAAGGTTGCGCCACCATTGGGGGCTCCTCGTGCAAGGTGGGTGTCTATGACCACCATCGAGGGCCGCGGATCCTTTCGACCTAGCCTCAATACCGTTTACTTAAGGACTGGAGTGGTACTCTGGTGACGTGCCGCGCGCGGGATGGGTGAAGCCGGAGACTGATCAGCGCCTTTCCGATCACATCTCCATTGGCGTCTTGACCCGGGTGTTCCCGCCCGAGCTCGTCGATCGCATAGTCGACGAGTCGGGGCGCGGCGAGAAGCGCCACCGACTGCTGCCCGCTCGGGTCGTCGTCTACTACGTGCTCGGTCTGGCCCTCTTCAGCCAGTCCTCTTACGAGGAGGTGATGCGAATGCTCGTCGAGGGCCTCAGCTGGGCCGGGAACTGGGCCCAGGCCTGGAACGTGCCGACCAAGGCCGCGCTGTTCAAGGCGCGCATGCGCCTGGGGTCCGCGCCACTCGAGGCGTTGTTCAAAGAGACCGCGACACCCATGGCGACCACGCGCACCAAGGGCGCGTGGTTCAAGGGACGCCGGCTCATGGCGATTGACGGCACGTGCCTCGACGTCGCCGACACCGTGGCCAACGACGCGGCCTTCGGACGTCCCGGCTCGAAGGGTCCCGGGGGCGTCGGGGCCTTTCCCCAGATCCGTGTGGTGGCCTTGGCCGAGTGCGCGACCCACGCGATGGTCGACGTCGCGATCGGCCGTTATCGCGACAGCGAACATCGCCTCGTGGTGAACCTCGCGGGCTCGATGGGACCGGACATGTTGGTCCTCGCGGACCTCAGGTTCTTCAGCTTTTCCTTGTGGACCAAGGCTTCGGCGAGCGGGGCAGACTTGTTGTGGCGCACCAAGTCGAGCCACTCGCTGCCAATCAAGGCGCGCCTCGCCGACGGCTCGTTTCTCTCGGTGATCTATCCGAGTTTGAAGGACCGCCGTCACGACACCAACGCGGTCGCAGTGCGCGTGGTCGAGTACGCCCTGGGTGAGACCGACGAGACATACCGACTGCTCACCACCATCCTCGATGCCGCGGTGGCGTCGGCCGCCGAACTTGCTGGCCTCTACGCCGAGCGCTGGGAGATCGAGTCCGCGTTCGACGAGCTCAAGACTCACCAGCGCAGTGCGCGTGTCGTGTTGCGTTCGAAGATGCCCGATGGCGTGCTCCAAGAGGTCTACGGTTACTTCTGCCTGCACTACGCCATCCGCTGGCTGATGCACTCGGTGGCGCTCGGCGCGGACGCCGACCCCGGTCGGATCAGTTTCACTCGCACCCTCCGGGTGGCGCGTCGCACCACGGCGTCCCACCCGGGTTTTCCCCCCTCAGGTACTTGACGACGCACACCACCAGGCGACCTCGGAGATGTTGTTCGAACTTCTCGGCCCGAGGCGTCACCGCACCAACGCCCGGGTTGTCAAACGCAAGATGTCCAACTACGGCGTTACGCGCTCCGAACATCGCCGTCCGGGGCCGCCTCCGGACCGGACGCCAGTGATCCTATCGGCTTAAGTAAACGATATTGGGGCTAGGGCGATGCGCGACGAGGCGTGCAGCGCGACAAGAACACGGGTCCACGTTCCGTTTCTCGACCATCGACGAAACTGGGACCAGATTCTGGTCCACGGTCCGAACTCCCCAGGCAGGAAGCGCCATTGGTACCCGGTGTGCGAGATGGAGAGCATCGCGTCCACGACGTGGCGCAGGTCGGCTCCGTGTTTCGGGCCCCGTTTAGAGCAATGCGCAAGTAGGGGTTCGAGGAGGCTCCACTGGGTGTCGGTTAGGTCACTTGAATAGGCCACGACTTGATGGTGCCGGTCGTGGTGCTTGGGGCACTCGCCAAATAGAACACACGCTCTCAGTGCGCAGCGGATCGAAGAGTTGGTGCGGCGAGTCGGTCTGGCACTCGCCCGGGTCGGCGTGAACGTCGACCTGGCGCCGGTACTGGACGTGGACGGCCGAGCCGTCTATCCGAGCGCGACGGACCCCGACAGCCTACGCTCCTTCGGGGGCTCGCCCGCTCTCGTCGCGACTGACGGCGTGGCCTTCGCGAAGGGACTCACCAGCGCGGGCGTGACGTCCGTGGTGAAGCACTTCCCCGGGCTGGGCGGCGCGTCGCGCAACACCGACGACGGACCCGCCGTGACCCTGGCGTGGTCGCGCCTGCGACGGAGCGGCGTGGTGCCCTTCGAGCGGGCCATCACGGCGGGCGTGCCCGCGGTGATGATCTCGAACGCCTCGGTGCCCGGCTTCACGTCGCTGCCGGCCAGCCTCTCCGCACGCGTCGTGGGCGAGCTTCGCCGGAGCCTCGGATTCCGGGGACTGATCGTCGACGACTCGCTCAGTGCGGGAGCCATTGGCGCGCGGCACCTCTCACCGGCAGCGGCGGCCGTTCTGGCGGAGTCGGCCGGCGTCGACCTGATCCTCTTCGGCGTCGTCGGTTCGCCGGCGGTGACACTGGCCCACGCACGGGCGATCGCGGCGTCGCTGGTGCGCGCCGTGGCCTCCGGGAAGCTCGCGCGCGCGTCGCTCGGCGCAGCGGCGGCTCAGGTTCTGGCGACGCGCAGTGATCTCTCGTGTCCGTCGGTCGGTGGCCCACCCCCCACGTCCTAGTAGTGGGGTGGCACCTCGTGGATGTCGCGGCGAACGCGGCGCAACTCCTCGGCCAGCCGCGCGACCTCGCCGCGCAGTCGCGTGATCTCGGCGCGCAACTCGCTCACGAGTGCGTCCCTCTCGTCGGCCGTGCGCTGATCGGGGTCCACGTCGACACTCTGCCATACGCCGTCGCGAGGGGCGAACCGGCCGACCGTCTGAGGTTCCCCAATGAAAGTGGACACCCAAGAGCCCGGCTCGCGAGTCGGGTAGGAGGATGTCACCATGGGAATAACGAGAAGGAAGTTCACTCTCGAGTTCAGAACCGAGGCGGCTCACCGCGTCATCGACACCGGCCGGACGGTGCGCGACGTGGCGAAGGAGCTATCGGTTCTGGAG
>JAJYNX010000110.1 GCA_021786095.1 Actinomycetes bacterium
CGCTGTCTGAAGCGATTCATCGCCCGTGAAGTATTCCACGACCTGGTCATCGACCTGGGCAAAAAAGGGACTTGACATCTATAGGACCGTCCTGGACCGAATCACGGTGTCACCTTGCCCTTGGCCTGGAAGCGGGGGAACCCGACCGGCGTTCCACTGCGCTTCCCGCGTCGCGACGCAGAGAAGTTCTCGAGGGCCCGGGCCGCGTCCACGCTCGCGCACTCGAAGACGTCGCCGGGTAGTTCGTGGCGCCAGGCCAGGCCGCGACTGCCATCTTCGTTGACGGGTGAGTCAACGGACTCGCCGTTCTTCCACGCGTTGAACTCATTGATGAAGGAGAAGGCTGCCCAGGAGAGTGAAGGGGTTGATGGTTCGAGAGATTCCCCAACTTCGCCGAGGACTTCTCGCTCGGCCGACCTGGCGTCCAGGTTGGCTTTTACTCGAGCCAGGTGATGGTTCACGGTGAAGCGGCGAGCGCCCGCGCACCTGGCGAGGAGGACTCGTTGCTCGACGTTCGGGTCGAGAGCGAACTGGAACGTGACAGCCCGAGAGAGTACCTGCCCGGTGTGCGAAATAGAAGATGTCGTTGGACAGGTGGCCACTGAACCAAGTATTGAATGCGCCTGTGACACACCCAATCAGGCTCATGCGTTTGACCGCCGCTTCCACAGGAAGAGTCTGGAAGGTATCGCTTGAAGCTTGATGCCACGAGAGTCAACGTACATCTCCCTTTCCGCGGGTTGACTGACCGATATCTCCCGAATTACAAGGATGCGGTTCGAACTGCTTGGTAGGCAGTTGCCGGCACCTTGAGCAGGTCGAGAATCTGGCGGTGGAGCTTCGAGAGGCTCGGGTCGTAGCGCTTGATGATCTGGCCGTTCTCCTCTAGCCCGGATCTTTCATCAGTCCGCGTGATCGACTGACCGCCATCCGCGAAAATGCCCTTCGCGTCAGGGAAACTGGAGTTGCTTAGACAACCAGAAACCAAAACACGAAGGGCACCTCAGAGATGCACAGTACTTCAACCAGTCCCGTCAGTGTGGAATCCGGTGGAGACGGCGTCGCGACCCACGTCGGGCTGCACGCCTTGGGCGCGTTAGCCGACCGTGTGGGGCTCGGTGCTTCACTCTCGTCGCGCATCGCTCCGCGCGGGGAACGTCTGCCCCTGCACGACCGGGGCAAGGTGCTCGTCCAGATGGCGCTCGTGCTCGCGGGAGGCGGCGAGAGCTGCGCGGACATCGAGCACCTACGAATCCAGGAGGAGCTGTTCGGCTCCGTGCCGTCGGACACGACGGTCTTTCGCACCTTCCACGAGTTCGACACTGGCCAGCGCGCGCACCTCGCCGAGGCCCTCGCCGAGGTGCGCGCTCGGGTGTGGGCGAAGTTAGACACGAGGCCCAGTGACCCCGTGATCCTGGACTTCGACGCCTCGCTCGTCGACGTGCACTCGGAACTCAAGGAGCAGGCGGCCCCGACCTATAAGAAGGGCTTCGGGTTTCACCCGCTCTTCGTCTTCGCCGACCAGACCGGTGAGACCCTGGCCGCGAAGCTGCGCGCGGGCAACGCCGGGTCCAACACGGTCACCGACCACGTCGAGGTCTTCGACGCCGCAGTTGCTCAGCTGCCTGCGTCAGTCACCCGAGGTCACCACGCCGGCGACGATCCCTCGTTGGTCGAGCGTTCGGTGATCGCCCGAGCCGACGGAGCGGGCTGCACCGAGGGGTTCCTCGCAGCGTGCCGGGAACGCAACGTCACGTTCTTCGTCACCGCTCGCTCCAATGCCCAGATCACGGGCGCTATCTACGCGGCCTCGGACCAGCCCGACCGGTGGCAGCCCTCGCGCACGCAAAAGGGTGAAGTGCACAGTGAGGCGTCGGTCTGCGAGATGACCGAGCACCTGGACCTGGCGGACTTCCCGACGGGGACCCGGTGCATCATCCGTCGCGAGCCCCTGCACCCCGGCGCCCAGCGCAGTCTCTTTCCCAGCCACGACTACCGCTACTGGGGTTTCTACACCGACGCGGCGGGCGACCCGGTGGCACTCGACGTCACCATGCGCGCCCACGCCCACGTCGAGAGTCACATCCAGCGGCTCAAGGAGTCGGGACTGTGCCGCTTCCCCTTCACGAAGTTCGAGGCGAACAGCAATTGGCTCATGACCGTCGCCCTGGCCGCTGATCTCGTGCGCTGGTTTCAGCTGCTCTGTCTCGAGGGTCGCTGGCGAGAGGCTCGCCCCAAGACCCTGCGCTGGGAGATCTTCCACGCGCCGGGACGCCTCGTCTGCCGGTCTCGACGTCGCATCGTGCGACTGCTCGAGGGCTGGCCCAGTGCCGGCGTCCTGCTCGGCGCCTACCAGCGTCTCGCTCTGCTGACCTGACTCACCATGTCCCACGAGAACCGGCTACGCGCGTCTCTGGCCGTCCCTACATGCCCCTCGGGTCACTTTGCATGGTCGAATTCGACGTCATGGACGTCGTGGCAATCAAAACAATGACCAAATCAACACGCACCGGCTTCAATCATTGAGAAACATGCGGCGAGACGCCCTCGGAGAACTCTCGCGAATGATCGAGGCTAGATCCTCTGATAAGGCTGTGTGCGTAAAGTTGTCCGATTGCGTCTTGGTGAGGTGACCTCACCGGTCCAGGCATGCTGCCCCCCAACGAAGACATCGGTCGCCTACTTCGCTACTGCCCGCGGGGCCTGTCCGAGCGTCAGTGGAACCTCGCCCGGCAAGTGGCCGTTGGTGCCGTCGTGGCGACCGGTGTGTCCACCGACGAGTCCCACATGGTCCTGCTCGGTCACCTGGCACGGTTCCTCGTGTGGCACCCGGTCTGGGATCGCTCCGCAGCGCCAAACCTCAAGGACTTCCTGTCGGCCCCGTACCTCGAGGCGTTCGTCTCGGCGTCTCCTCAGCATCGCGTAGCCCGGCCGTACCTGCGTCGTATCGCTCGAGCGATCGGGGCGATCCCGGCCACAACTCCGGTCAGGCGGGTCAAGAACCGGCCGGCGGCTCGGCGCTTTTGGACCACGGTCACCGATCTCGGATCCTTCGCGACGTTGGCCGAGGTCTATCGCCGTCGCGGCTACGCGGTGATGGCCACGATCTTCGAGGGCCTCATCGGCGAGCTCGCCACGGCCGACTGGGACGACGTTCGATTCATCGACGAAGCGGTGAGTGCGCGAGAAGGCGAGCCGGGCACTATCGAGCCAGCCGTTCGCGCGACTCGGGAACTACGGGCCGCACGTGACGTCGAGCCCATGGGGGTCCGTGTCGTTAATCCAACGAAGGCCGAGTCGGTGAAGCCCAAGGCGGCTAAGTCGTTGTCGCGCTCCGCGGCGCTTCGGATGGCGAAAGCCGCGCACGCGCAGCGCGAGGCGGCGCGAGTGAGCGGTCCGCGTGTACGAGCCGAGGTGGGTGCGCTACCCGAGCTCGACACCGCCGTCGCGGCCGCCGTCGCGGCCTTTCGCCCCTACCGGTTCAGCGACGCGGACTGGGCATTCGTTGACGTCGCCACGCGGCACCTGGCGACCGTCTACGAGCCGCCGAGCGTCGAGTGGGTCCGCACCCAGATGGGAGTCCTCGCGCGCTTCTGTCTGTGGGTGGCGACTCGCCCGTCGCGACCGTCGTCGACCGACCCGCTTCGACCCGCAGAACTCCTCGAGAGCGGCTTGGTCGAGGCGTATCTCGCCGGACCGGTCGCTGGGTCACCCGACGCGACTCGCGCCACCGTTCGCTCGGCGCTGCGTCGTGCCGTGAGACGACTCGCCCCCGCGTCCGCCCCTCAGGTCATCGCCTATCAACCGGTACAGCCCCCCTATACGCCCTTCGAGTGCGCCTCACTGGTACGCCTCGCGCGCAACCAGCCGACCGCGACGCTGCGTCGTGGACTCTCGGCCATCGTCGCCCTCGGGCTCGGGGCGGGACTCTCGTCGGCCGAGCAGCGTGCGGTCACCCCGGAGTTGATCGTCGAGGGTGAGCTGAGCGCTGGCGTGACCGCGCTCTTCGTGACGGTGGGTGGCGCCATGTCTCGAACTGTCGTCGTGCGTGCTCAGTACGAGGAGTTGTTGCGCGAAGCGCTGGAACTGCACCGAAAGGCCGGCCGCAAGTCCTCCGATCCCCTCTACGGACTGTCGGTGACTCGTCACAACGTCACGGGTCCGGTCACGGCACGGGCGATGACCGCGCTCACCACGGGCGTCGACGTGGACCCTGCGCGACTGCGTTCGACGTGGCTCGTGGCCGTCATGAGCGCCCCCGTGCCGCTTGGAGCGTTGCTGCGGGCGTCGGGACTGCGCTCGGCGCGCACGCTCGTTGACCTCCTCGCGTACTGCCCATCGCCCGACGAAGCGGCGGTCGCAGCCGTCCTGCGAACGGCTGAGCTGCGCGAGAACCCGGTGGCCTCGTGATCCGGCGTTGTGAGGTCGACTTGGTGTTAAAGGCCATTCGTCGCAGCGGCGTCGCCGATGACGTTGAGAAGATCCTCGTGCCCCATCACACCGGCCGCCCGCGCGAACTCTCGGTCGAGGTCTTCTTCGTCGGGGCGATACTCGTGGCCTCGCGAGGTCTCACACTCACCCTTGACAACGTACACAAGGCGCTGACGAAGTGGATCGCTCCCTCGGTTCAGAACGCCCTAGGGACCCGAGTGAAGTCCGAGTCCGGTGTGCAGAGCGAGCCCATCACGATTCGTCAGGTCCGCTATCTGCTGAGTGCCATCGAGCAGCGTCTGGAGTTCTCGGTGGGTTACGCCCCCGACCTCACCGACGTCGAGCGAGACATTCGTAGCGAGACATTGCAAGCGATCATCGACAAGCTGATCCGGGCCTCGCATCCTCAGATGATGCCGAAGAACATTTCGATCGCCTGGGACAGCTCGGGAGTGGAGTCATTCGGCAAGCCAAGGTGGGCGGCCACCGCAACGAGCGACGCGGCCGACGCTGATCTCGATGAAGTAGAGGCGGCGATGGCCGAGGTGCGAGAGGTCATCGAGAAGGAGAAGACGAAGAAGGGCAAAGCGAAGACTGGGAAGAAGGAGGTTCGCGACGTCACGTCCAGCGACCGCGACGCTCACCTCGGATACCGGACCAAGACCCACGACAACAAGTCGACGAAGCTCTTCGGCTACGACCTCTTCGCGGGCGTGGCGGTGCTGCCGGTCGGGGCCGACCCCGACGAGATGCCCAAGCTCCTGCTCTCGATGACGCTGCGCCCCGCGGCCGGCGACACGTCGGATCCCACGCTTGGCGCGCTCGATCGGCTGGTCGAGGAGGGATACCGGATCGACGAACTGCTCGTCGATCGCGGTTTCTCCTACAAGCGCCCCGAGGACTGGGCGATGGAACTCCACCGGCGCGCCATCAGCCAGGTGCAGGACATCCACCCGCTCGACCGTGGCGTCAAGGACTACGAGGGCATCCGCATCGTGCGTGGCGTGCCCTACTGCGTCGCGACCGACGATGAGCTGTTCGACAACCCTCCACCGCCCCACTTCAAGGTCGGCCCGCTGAAGAAGAGGGCCACCAACGAAGATCGGCTGAGTCACGAGCGCAACACCAACGCGCTCGACGAGTTCCTCGCCCGCAACGCGAAGCTCCAGCAGCACGCGTTCGTGTTCAATCAGAACGCCCCCACGAAGGCCGACCCGTTCCAGACCCAATGGATCTGCCCGGGTAAGGCGGGCAAGCTCAAGTGCGAACTCTGCCCACTGTCCGAGCACTACCCGGCGGACCGACCGGTGGTCGAGAATCCCGGA
>JAJYNX010000066.1 GCA_021786095.1 Actinomycetes bacterium
CGCCTGCAGCGCCGGATCGCCGCGGGCGAACTCGATCCCGACCAGGTCCTGGTCATGACCTTCACCCGCAAGGCGGGCGACGAGCTGCGCCGGCGCCTCTTTCGCGCGTCCATCCGCGACGTGCGCGCGGGCACGTTCCACCGCGCGGCGCTCACCCTCGTCAACGAGTTCCGCCGTGACAACCACCTCAGCCCCGTGGTGCTCGAGACGTCGCGACGCAAACTGGTCACCACCCTGGTGACCCAGTTGCGCGAGAGCGGCGACGCGACGATCGAGGACTGGCAGATACCACGACTGGAGCTGGAGATCGGGTGGGCGCTCAGCCAGGGCCTCAACGGGGCCCAGTACGCCAAGGTCGCCCGGCGCTCGCGTCGCGACGCGCCCCTCACCCCGGCGCTCTTCGCCGACGTGCTCGATCGCTACGTGGGTCTGCTGCGCAGCCGCGGCGTGCTGGACTTCGACTTGCTGCTCGCCGAGGCGATCACGGTGCTTCGCGACGACCCGGCCGTCGTGGCGTCGTTCCGTCACCGCACCCGCGCCCTCTTCGTCGACGAGGCCCAGGACATGAACCCCCTCCAGTTCTCCCTGCTGCGCACGATGGCCGGCGACGACCCCGACCTGTTCAGCGTCGGCGACCCCAACCAGTCGATCTACGGGTTCAACGGCGCGACGCCCCGACTCCTGGACGAGCTCGTGCGAACGTGGCCGGACACGGTGGTGCTCGACCTGACTCGCAACCACCGCTCCACCGCGGCGATCATCGCGGTGGCC
Organism: Actinomycetes bacterium; assembly: GCA_021786095.1. Lineage (GTDB taxonomy): Bacteria > Actinomycetota > Acidimicrobiia > Acidimicrobiales > RAAP-2 > RAAP-2. Next base: position 772 of record JAJYNX010000066.1, read on the forward strand.
GACACGCTGCTCGAGGAGGGAGCCACGGGTCTCACGCCCGCCACCGACGAGGGCGAGGTGCCACTCGTGCGCAGCTACGACACCGACGCCGACGAGGCGCGCCACGTCGTCACCTGGCTGGTCGCGCGCCACCGCCCCGGCCAGCCCTGGCGCAGCATGGCCGTGCTGACCCGCACCAACGCGCAGCTCGAGGTTCTCGCCGGCTACCTCGAGGCCGCCGGCGTACCCTACGAGCGGCGCGGTCCCGAACACTCCCCGGCCTCGGACCTGACGGCCGACGCCTCGCGTCGCGTCGACGAGGACGGGCGCGACGTCGTCGCCCTGTCCACGATCCATCGCGCGAAGGGGCTCGAGTTCCGCCACGTCGCGACGATGGGGTGGGCCGAGGGCCTCCTGCCGCACTACAACGCCACGACGCCCGAGCAGATCGCCGAGGAGCAGCGCCTCGCCTACGTCGCACTCAGCCGCGCGGAGGAGTCGCTGCTGATCACCTGGAGCCGCGGGCGCAACGACCCGCGCCACCCCGACCGGCTCCCCTCACGATTCCTGGGCCCGATCAGCGAGGTGGTCGCACGGCTCAACCAGCGCAACGCGCCGCTGACCGGCGAGGCCCGTCGAGCGCGCCTCGCCGCGATTCGCCAGGAGTTGGGGGGCGAGACGCAGTAGCGTGACCTGTCGATGGACGACGACGAGCTGCGCGACGCACTGCGCGAGATTGTGGGGCCGTCGGCGGTCGCCGTCGCCCCGGACCTGAACCCCGACGACCTGCACGACGAGTCGCTGCACGCACCGACCGCCACGCCACGCGCCGTGGTGCACCCCGGTTCGACGGCCGAGGTCGCCGCACTGTGCGCGTGGGCCAGCGCTCACGCGGTGCCACTGACGGCGCGCGGCTCGGGCACCGGGCTCTCCGGCGGCGCCAGCCCGGTCCGCGGTGGGATCGTCGTGAGTTTCTCGCGGATGAACCGGCTCCTGCGCCTGGAGCTCGACGACCACGTCGCCGTCGTCCAGCCCGGTATCACCCTGCGCGAGTTGAATGAGGCGCTGCGCCCGCACGCGCTGCGCTACCCCGTGCACCCCGGCGAACTGTCGGGGTCCCTCGGAGGCAACGTCAACCTGCGCCCGCACGCGCTGCGCTACCCCGTGCACCCCGGCGAACTGTCGGGGTCCCTCGGAGGCAACGTCAACACCAACGCCGGGGGCATGCGCGCGGTGCGTCACGGTGTCACGCGCCACCACGTGATCGGACTCGAGGCGGTCCTCGTCGACGGCACGGTCGTGCGCACCGGCGGACCGGTCGTGAAGCTCTCGTCGGGCTACGACCTCACGCAACTGCTGATCGGCAGCGAGGGCACGCTCGCCCTGGTGACCGAGGTCACGCTGCGCCTCTCGCCCACCTTCGCCCATAGCGCCACGGTGCTCGTGCCCTTCGCCACCCTCGAGGAGGTGACCCGGGTGGTGCCCTCGATCATCGCCTCCGGGCTCGAGCCGTCGATGACCGAGTACATCGACCTGGTCACCATGCGAGCCATCACCGACGCCGCGTCCCTCGAGCTCGGCGTCAGCGCCGACGTGGCCGCCGCCACCACGGCCTACCTGGTGGTCGTGCTCGAGACGCGCACCGGCGCCCAGCTCGAGCGCGACCTCGAGGATCTGGCCCAGATGCTGGAGGACGCCGGAGCACTGGACACCTACGTGCTGGCCGGCGGTGTCGCACGCCGGCTCATCGAGGCCCGCGAGCGGATGTTCTGGGCGGCCAAGGCCGCCGGCGCCAACGACATCGTCGACATCGTGGTGCCGCGATCGAAGGTGGTCGACCTGCTGGGCGCCGCCACCCGCCTGGCTCGCGAGCACGGCGCCATCGTCACCGGATGCGGCCACGTCGGCGACGGCAACGTGCACCTGTCCGTCTTCCAGGGTGATGACGAGCGACGGCGCGCGCTGCTGCACGACCTCTTCGCCTACGGGCTCTCCCTCGGCGGCGCCATCTCGGGTGAGCACGGCATCGGACGCGACAAGCAGGAGCCGTACCTCGCGCTGAGCGACCCCGCCCTGATCGACCTCCAGCGCCGGATCAAGGCCGTCTTCGACCCCGCCCACCTGCTCAACCCCTACCGGCTGCTCGACGACCGCCCGGCGCCGTGAACGGGGCTCGAGCCCTACTCGACGCGCTGAGCGCCAACGGGATCACCACCTGCTTCGCCAATCCCGGCACCTCGGAGATGCACTTCGTCGCCGCCCTGGACGACGTCCCCGCCGTGCGCGGCGTGCTGTGCCTCTTCGAGGGGGTGGCGACCGGCGCCGCCGACGGCTACGCGCGAGTCACCGGCTCCCCGGCGGCCGCCCTGGTGCACCTGGGACCGGGCCTGGCCAACGGGTGGGCGAACCTGCACAACGCGCGACGCGCTCACTCACCCGTGGTGGTCGTGGTCGGGGACCACGCGACCTACCACGCGCCCCTCGACGCGCCCCTGCAGAGCGACATCGGCGCGATGGCCTCGGCGCTCGAGGGATGGTGGCGCCACTGCGACACGGCGCGCGACGTCGCCCGCGACACGGCGGACGCCGTCGCCGCGGCCTACGGTCCGCCGGGACGAGTCGCCACGCTCGTGGTCGCCGCCGACGCCTCCTGGGGCGACGTGCCCGCGGCCCGGGACGAGTCGCCACGCTCGTGGTCGCCGCCGACGCCTCCTGGGGCGACGTGCCCGCGGCGTCGGCCCGGGCCCCGCGCGCCAATCGCGCGGAACCCGTCGAGCCCGACGACGCGATGCTTCGCCGAGCGGTCGCGGGCCTGTCGCGGGGTCGCGGCGCCATCCTGGTAGGGGGTGACGCCCTCGACGCCGATCGGCTGGCCCTCGCGGACGCCGTCGCGCGATCCACCCAGTCGCGCCTCATCGTCGAGACCTTCCCCGCCGTGATGGACCGGGGCCGCGGCGTCGTGCACCCCGCGTCGAGACCTTCCCCGCCGTGATGGACCGGGGCCGCGGCGTCGTGCACCCCGAGCGCCTCATCTACCTCAGCGAGTTCGCCGTCGACCAGTTGCGCGACCTCGACACCCTGGTGCTCGTGGGCGCACGCGAGCCGGTGGGCTTCTTCGCCTACCCCGACGTGCCCAGCCGCCTGGCGCCCGATGCGTGCGACGTGGTGCCCCTCGCTCCCGCGGGCGTGGACAGCACCCGTGCCCTGGGCGCACTGGCCGACGCGTTCGGCGCCTCGCGCGCGGCGGCGCCCAACGCGGAGGCGCCCACGATCCCCTCGGGCTCCCTGACCACCGTCAGCCTGGCTCGCGCCGTGGCGGCCACGCTCCCCGCCGACGTCATCATCGCCGACGAGTCCAACACTGCGGGAGTCCACCTCTACGGCGCCACGGCGGGGTCCCCCCGCCACCGGCTCCTCACGCTCACCGGAGGCGCCATCGGCTTCGGTCTCCCGGTCGCCGTGGGAGCGGCCCTGGGCAGCGGCCAGCGCGTGCTCGCCCTGGAGGCCGACGGCTCGCTCCTCTACACGCCCCAGGCCCTATGGACGATGGCGCGTGAGAGCCTCGACGTCACCGTCGTGGCGCTCTCCAACCGCAGCTACGCGATCCTGACCCTCGAACGCCAACGCGTCGGGGCGGGCGACGCCGGCCCGGCCAGCCGACGGCTCCTGGAACTCGACGAGCCGCCCCTGGACCTCTGCGCCCTCGCGAAGGGCATGGGCGTGCCGGCGACCCTCGCGACCACGGCGGACGAGCTGGTCACGGCCCTGCGGCGCTCCTACGCGACGCCCGGACCCTCCTTTATCGAGGCCCGACTACCCGCCGGACTCTCCTAGCGCGAAGTCGGCCATGACCGGTGCGTGATCCGAGGGCTTCTCACCCTTGCGCGCGTCGCGATCGACCGAGGCGGTCCGGGCCAGCGCCGCGAGCGCCGTGTCCACGAGCAGGAGGTCGATGCGCAGCCCCCACCCCCGATGAAAGGCCCCGTTGCGGTAGTCCCACCAGGTGAAGCTCGGCTCGTCGGGGTGCAGGCGACGAACCAGGTCCTCCACGCCCGTCGCCTCGACGGCGCGCAGCGCCGCGCGCTCGGGCTCGCTGACGTGCGTGGAGCCAGCCAGGGCCGCGGGGTCGTAGCAGTCAATGTCCGCGGGCGCCACGTTGAAGTCACCCCCCACGATCACGTGACGCGTGCGATCGCGCCCGGCGAGATAGTCGCGCAGTGCGGCGAGCCACGCCAACTTGTACTGGTAGTGGGGGTCGTCGAGCGCCCGTCCATTCGGGACGTAGCAGGAGACCACGCGCACCCCGGCGCAGGTCGCGGCGATGAGTCGCGCCTCGGGGTCGTCATCGCCGAAGCCGCGCGCGACGTCGTCGAGGCCGACGCGCGACGCAATGGCCACCCCATTCCACTGACCCTGGCCGTAGTGGGCCGCCTCGTAGCCGAGTTCGCGAAACTCGTCGAAGGGAAAGACCGCGTCGGTCATCTTGGTCTCCTGCAGCAGCACCACGTCGGGACTGCGCAACGTGAGCCACTGGCGTACCCGGGGCCAGCGGGCCCGCAGCGAGTTGACGTTCCAGGTGGCGACGATCACGGCGCGTCGGCGAGAACGAAGAGCAGTTCGGTCTCCACCGCCACCCGGTCATCCAGTCGCGCCCATCCGCGACCGCGACCGGCGCGCGCGGAGAGATGGGTCATCTCACACTCCAGCGTGACGGTGTCGCCCGGCACGACCTGTCGGCGAAAGCGCGCGCGCTCGACGCCTCCGAAGAGGGGAAGGCGACCGGCGTAGGCGGCGTCGGCCAGCACCGCGACGGCTCCGCACTGGGCGATGGACTCGAGCAGCAGCACACCAGGGGTGATGGGCTGGCCCGGGAAGTGGCCCGCGAAGAACCACTCGTCTCCGCGCAGGCGCCAGCGCGCGCGGGCCCGACGTCCGGGCTCGATCTCGATCATCTCGTCGAGCAGCAAAAAGGGCGGCCGGTGCGGCAGCCAG
>JAJYNX010000089.1 GCA_021786095.1 Actinomycetes bacterium
TCAACGCCGAGGTCAGCGACTGGAAGACCCTCGGGATCAACGTGACCACCTCGACCAACACGTTCAACAACGTGATCTCGGGCTGCACGCCGACCTCGGCCACGCAGTGGGAGATCTGCTCGTGGGGCGCCGGCTGGATCTACTCGCCGGACTACTACCCCTCGGGTGAGGAGCTGCTGCTCAAGGGCGCGGGATCGAACGCCGGGAGCTACAACGACCCGATGATGAACGCGATCATCAAGCAGTCGATCACCACCAGCGTGCCGCTGACGCGCTACGCGGCCTACGCGGCCACGCAGGTGCCGGTGCTCTACCAGCCGACCGCGACGGTGATCGGCGAGAACTCGACGAAGCTCAAGTCCTCGATCGGCTTCACGCCCAACCCGCTCGAGGAGTTCATGCCCGAGTACCTGTCGCTCAAGTAGCGACGCCCGTCGAAGGGGTGGCGGCGTGGGCCGCCACCCCTTCGACGGGGTCACCCGGTCCGAGTCCGGCCACCCGGACCGATTCCACTTTCCCCTTACGCCACGATAGGATTTCGCAGTGCTGTCCTACATCCTTCGCCGCCTCGTCCAGGCTCTGGTGGTGGTCTTGATCGTGATGGTGTTCACGTTCTCCCTGCCCTACATGCAGCCCCACGGCATCGACGCCCCGGCCTACTCCATTCTGGGTGACCACGCCACGCCGGCTCGGGTGGCCCAGTGGGCGGCCCAGAACGGCATGAACCACCCCTACCTGGCGCGTCTGTGGACCTACATCAGCCAGGTCTTCTTCCACCTCAACCTCGGCGTCTCGTACCGCGAGAACGCCTCGGTGATGTCGATCATCCGCCTCTACGTGCCGCGCACCGTCTGGCTGGCCGCCGTGTCGCTGCTGCTCACCGTCATCATCGCCATTCCCCTGGGCATCTACCAGGCATCGCACCGCAACACCGTGACGGACTACACCGCCACCGGGGTCGCCTTCTTCCTCTACGGGGTTCCCGCCTTCCTGCTCTGCCTCCTCGCTCTCGAGGCCTTCAGCTTCCACTGGCCGCACCTGCCGAGCTCACCACCCTCCGGGGTCGCACCGTGGGCGATGTTCACCAGTCCGGTCGGGTTCATCCTGCCGGTCGCGTGCCTCACCCTCCTGTCCATCGCCGGTCTGAGCCGGTTCATGCGCGGCACAGTCCTGGAGGTTCTCGTTCAGGACTACGTGCGCACGGCGCGGGCCAAGGGCTGCTCGAACCGCCGAGTCCTGTTCCGCCACGCGTTTCGCAACGCGCTCGGCCCGATCATCACCATCCTGGGCCTCTACATCCCCGCGCTCTTCGGCGGCGCGCTGATCATCGAGAGCGTGTTCAACTACGAGGGACTGGGCATGCAGACGGTCTTCGCGGCGACCAACCTGGACGTGCCGGTGGTCTTGGGGATCACGTTGCTCATCACGATCTTCACCCTGCTCGGCAACCTCCTGGCCGACGTGACGCTCGGCCTGGTGAATCCGCAGATCCGCATCGAGGGGACCAAGGCGTGAGCGCGACCGCGACGACCCCCGTGCCCCCCCTCGTGATCACCGCGTCCGAGCCCGAGAAGATCACGCCACTGTGGCAGCGCCGTCTGCGCATCTTCGCCCACAACAAGCTGGCGCTGGTCTCGCTCGGCTACCTCGTGTTCATCACGCTCTTCTGCTTCTTGTGGCCGCACATCCACCCGACCAACCAGACCAACCAGGCGGCCACCTTCAACGTCACGTGGAATCAGCCACCGTCGGCCAAGCACTGGCTGGGCACCGACTCCAACGGCTTCGACGAGCTCGGACGCATCGCCTTCGGCGGCGAGTACTCGTTGACCTTGGGCTTCCTGGCGGGCTTCATCACCATCGTGGTGGGCACGGTCTACGGCATGGTCTCGGGCTTCTTCGGCGGCGTCACCGACACCATCATGATGCGCATCCTGGACGCGTTCCTCTCGATCCCCTACCTCTTCCTGCTGATCGCCCTCATCACGATCTTCCAGCGCACCACCACCATGCTGATCATCGTCATCGGGGTGACCGGATGGTGGGGCAACGCGCGCATCATCCGCGGGGACGCACTGCTCATACGAAATCTCGAGTACTCCCAGGCGGCGCGCTCGATGGGCGCCGGGCGCCTGCGCATCATCCGACGCCACGTGTTTCCCAACTCCATCAGCAACATCGTCACCGTCGCCACGTTCTCCATCGCCGACGCGATCCTGTTCCTCTCGGCGCTGGGATTCCTCGGTCTGGGAATCGTCGCTCCCCAGACCGACTGGGGCACCATGCTCCAGTTGGGGTCCCAGCAGCTCCAGAACGGGTACTGGTGGGAGATCTACCCGCTCGCGATCGTCTTCATCCTGGTGATCATCTCGATCAACTACATCGGTGACGCGTTGCGCGACGTCTTCGAAGTCCGACTGCTCGAGCGCTAGACCCGGCCCCGTGAGTACCACGCGTACGACGACGACGCGCGACACTCGCTCGGGGCCGACGTGGGTCCCAACCTCGAACCCGGTGCCCACGTCGGCGCCCCGCGCGGTCCGTTGACCACTCACCCGCCGCGCGCGAGGTGGCGGCGACGCATCCTGGTCGGGGTCCTCGCCAGTCTCACCCTCACCCTCGGAGCAGTGGGCGCGCGAGGCGTCACCGCGTCGGCGAGCCCCGCCGCCCTCACCTTCGCCGAGGCCCCCGGCGCCAGCCCGAACTTCATCTCACCCTTCGCCCCGTGCGTCGACGACTCCGTCACCAACATCAATCAGTTCCAGTACCTGATGTACCGTCCGCTCTACTGGTTCGGGCTCGGCGGCTCACCCGCGATCGTCCCTCGGCTCTCACTGGCCACCCCCCCGGTCGTCTCCACGTCGCGCACCACGATCATCCTCACGACCAAGGGCTGGCGCTTCGCCGACGGCCAGAGCGTCGACGGGCAGTCGGTCGTCTTCTTCCTCAACCTCTGGAAGGCCGACCCGACGGGGCTGTGTGGCACCGAGCCGGGGGTCGGGGCGCCCGATCAGATCAAGAGCGTCGGCGCGCGGGGCGACCGCGTGCAGATCAACTTCACCACACCGGTCAACGCGACGTGGGCCCTCTACAGCGTCCTCTCGCTGATCACCCCGCTGCCGGACGCCTGGGACCGCACGGCCTCGGGCCCCGCGGCGTGCGCCACGGGTGCCTACAACGCCGCCTCCACTCAGGCCGTGTGTCGCGGCGTCGCGACGTACCTCACCCAGCAGGGATCTCAGACCACCACCTTCACCGGTGGGTTCTGGCAGAGTGGCGTGGACGGGCCCTGGCGACTCGCGCGCCTCGACGCCGCCGGCGACGCCACGTTCGTGCCCAACCCCTCCTACTCGGGCCCCCAGCACCCGAGGGTGTCGGTCTTTCGCGAGCTCGCCTTCCCCACCACCGCCCAAGAGCTCGCCGCCGTCACCGCCGGCCAGGTCGACCTGGCCTACGTCGATCCGACCACCCTCCTCGCGGGGACGTTCGCACCACCGAGCACCGTCAGCGTTCGCAAGGGACCGCCCTGGTCCATCAACTACGCGGTGATCAACTTCAGCGCCGCCGACCCCAACGCCAACGTGATCCGCCAGCTCTACGTGCGCCAGGCACTCCAGGACGCCCTCGATCAGAACGGCGTCGTCGCGACCACCCTGGCCGGCCTGGCCTACCCCACGACGAGTCCGCTGCCAGTGAGTGCCGCGGCCGCATTCCCCGGCGTAACGCGCGCGCCCGTCCCCTACGACCCCGCCGCCGCGCGAGCGCTGCTGAGCGCTCACGGTTGGAGCACGGTGGGCGGCGTCATGACCTGCGAGCGCCCGGGGACGTCGCCCCACGAGTGCGGACCCGGCATCACCGCCGGCACGGCGCTCAGCCTGACGATGCTGGCCAGCGACAGCTCCCCCGTGCTGGCCCGCGAGTTGGCGGCCGAGAGCACCCAGTGGTCCGCCGTCGGGATCAGGGTCACCGACGTCTTTCGCGGGTACGCCACGGTCGTGAGCGGCTGCCAGGGCGGCACCGGCTACGACCTGTGCGAGTGGGGGTCGGGGTGGACCTACCAGCCCCAGCTCTTCCCCTCGGGTGACCAGATTCTCGCAGCCGGCGGTCCCGCGAACCTCGGGGGCTACGACAACACCCACCTGGACGCTCTGGTGCACGCCTCGATGTACACGCCGACGTCTCTCGGCTCCTACGCCACCTTCGCGGCGTCGCAGGTCCCCGTCCTCTACCAGCCCGTGCTCGCCAACGTCCTGCTCACACGATCGACGGTGACGAGCTCGATCGGTCTCGCACCCAACCCCTACGACTCACTCACGCCGGAGTACTACTCGATCCCCTGAGCTACGAGCGCGCGGCGCTGGCGCCGAGGGAGACGGGAGTACGCAGGGGGAAGTGGCACGCCGCCTGCTGACTCGCGCCAAAGGACTGCAGCACCGGCTCCTCGTTGGCGCAGATGTCCTCGGCGCGCGGGCAGCGTGTGCGAAACCGACACCCCGAGGGCGGATTGACCGCGGACGGCAACTCTCCCGTGACCTGGCGTCCGCGACGGGCTCGCGCCTCGGTCGGCTCGGGTACCGGCACCGCGTCGAGCAGACCCTGGGTGTAGGGGTGCGCCGGCGTGCGGAATACCGACTCCGCGTCACCGATCTCCACGATCTTGCCGAGGTACATGACGCCGATGGTGTCGGCCATGTAGTACACCACGGCGAGGTCGTGGGAGACCATCACGTACGAGAGGTGAAGCTCGCGCTGCAGATCCTTCATGAGGTTCAGGATCTGCGCCTGGATCGAGACGTCCAGCGCCGAGACTGGCTCGTCGGCGACGATCAGGCGGGGGTTGAGAGCCAGGGCGCGCGCGAGGCCGATGCGCTGGCGCTGGCCACCCGAGAACTCGTGGGGGTAGCGCTCCGCGGCCATCGGCTCCAGGCCCACCGATAGCAACAGCTCGCTGACGCGCTCGCGACGCTGGCGACGCGTGCCCTCGTGCTGGATCTGCAGGGGCTCCTCGAGGATGTCCGCCACGGTCATCCGAGGGTTCAGGGACGCGTAGGGGTCCTGGAACATCATCTGACGATCGCGTCGCTCCTCGCGAGAGGGTGCGTGGCGCGGGTCCGAGACCATCTTGCCGTCGAAGTAGATCTTGCCGCTGGTGGGAGTCTCGAGGCCCACGATCATGCGCCCGATGGTGGTCTTGCCACAGCCCGACTCGCCCACCAGGCCGAAGGTCTCACCGGCACGGATGGTGAGACTGGCGTCCGCCACGGCACTGATCGCCCCCACCTTGTGACGCACGAACCCCGCCTTGATGGGGAACTCCTTGACCAGGTTCTCGATGCGCAACAGCTCCTCGCCGCGACCGACGGACGTCGCGGCGGACGTGGCGGAGCGCACGATCACCGGACGCGGTCCGTCCACCGGATGGAAGCACGCGTACTGGTGCGTCGGCGTACCCGTGAGCGCGGGATCCTCGGTGCGACACTGATCAGTCGCGAAACTGCAGCGAGGAGCGAAGCGGCACCCCACGATGGCCTTGCTCAAGTCGGGGGGGAGTCCCGCGATCGACGCCAGCTCGTGCTTGGAAGCGTTCTCGAGGTTC
>JAJYNX010000030.1 GCA_021786095.1 Actinomycetes bacterium
TCTAAAGACTTTTCGGTAATACACTGACACTCTGGTCATAACGAAAGACCGCAGTGCTTGAGGAAAGAGAGACAGAGTCGCGTGTCGGCGCCGATTCGCATGAGCCCGTCGTCCGCCGACACGGCCGCTTCTTCGATTGAGTCGGGGCAGAGGTTGGCGAGTTCGCGGTTCTTCAGGTTGCCCCACACCTGCTCGGCGGGATTGAGGTCGTGCCCATAAGGCGGTAGTCGTTCGGTGACGAGCCAGTGGCGCTGGGTCCGTAGGAACGCCTGCATCGCGCGGCTGCGGTGCGAGGGCAAGCCGTCCCAGACGAGCGTGGCCTTGTCGCCGCCGAGCAGTTCGCGCAACTCGATGAGAAACTCCATCAGCGTCTCGTCGTTGAAGGAACCCGCTCGCATGGAGAACACGAGGCTGGCGTCGGACCCGTCGGGCGCGAAGGCGAGCGCACTCGCCATCGAGAGCCGCTTCCAGTTGAAGTGGTGAGTCAGCACCGGGGTCTTTCCCCTCGGCGCCCAGGTAGCCCTCACCGAGGGGAGGAGCGAGAAGCCCGACTCGTCTTCGAAGACGATCCACGCCCGGCGCCGTCGGGCGTTTTTTTTACCACGGGCCAACGGTCCCGGGCCCAGGCGACGATGGCGTCCTGGTCGGCCTCGATCGCCCGGCGCGCGGGACGCTGACGGCTCCAGCCGAGGCGTGTGCGCAGGATCGACCACGTCTGGGTCGTCGAATAGCCGACCCCGGTCACCCTCTCGATCACCGTCGCGACTCGAGTGAGCGTCCAGAGTTCGGTGGGAAAACCGTTGTGTGTTGGTCCCTTCGCGAGGGCCCTCTCGACCTTGACGAGTTGTTCATCAGTGAGTCGGGGCAATCGCCCGGCGCGCTGCGCACCACGAAGTCCCTCCACGCCGTGCTCGCGCCACGTCGCGTGCCACTGCGAGGCGGTCTCTCGTGACACGCCCAGTTCGCGGACCACGTCAGCCTGGGCCGAGCCGTTCTCGAACATCTTGCCGGCGCGCAATCGACGTTCGGTCAGCGCCTCGAAGTCCCGACGTGGCCGCACGCGTCGGCGCGTCGTTGTTGGCGCTGACGTCTTGGATCGAGAGGAAGGTGCCATGAGAACAGTTTCCCATGTCTAGCACCGTTATCAGGGTATTACCGAAAGGTCTTTAGGCGACACGTCCCCCACACGAGCCAGTCACGGCTGATTCCCCTGCCCCCGCCCGTGTCCGTGACCCGGTCCCCCGGGGACGACCGGCGTCGGCGTCGGCGTCGGTGAGGTGCTCGGCGGAGCCAGTCCGAGAGCGGACGCCAACGCCACCAGGTCACGCGACAACGTTGCGCCCTCGCTCGCCGCGATGGTTCCGCTCACCACCCCCGTGGTGACGTCCGACGCCGCCGACTGAAGATCGCTCTGCGCTTGTACGGTGCTGGCGAGACCCTGGTCGGTCAGCGCCGCCCCCGCCGCGTTGGTGATGGCGAGGGCACTGGGTGGGGCGATGGTTCCCGCGGCTTGTCCCGCGGCCGCATCGCGAACCAGCGTCGCGAGTGCCGTGGCGCCCGGCGACGCCACCGTCGTCGTCGTGACCGCACCACCCGTCGCGCGTGACGCCACCGTGGTGGGTGTCGTCGCGGTCGAATGGCGCGCCAGCGTCAACACCAGCACGACCGCGAGCACGACCGCGAGAACCACGCTCGCCGCCGCCCACCGCCGCCGTGAGCGTGCGCCCACTCGCCAGCGCCGGTCGGACGCGATGACTCCCAGGGCGCCGAGGCGACTACTGGGCGGGGGTGGCGAGGAGGTCGGCTCGTCACGCACCCGTGTCTGGTCGGCGTCGGCGAACGCACCCGCCACGACGCCGGGCATGAGGACCGTCTCCTCGCTGGCCCCTGATGCGGCGAGCACGGTGGTCGCCTCGGGGTCGACCGGCTCCCACGCCGCAGCGAACGTCGGTGCGCGAAGGAGCGAGGCCACCTCCGAGCCGCTCGGCCGCAGTGCGGGATCGGGATCGAGCATTCCGCCAAGGACCAGCCGCCACGGCGCCGGAAGGTCCCCCGGCACCGTCAGCGGCCGCGCCACCCGGCGAGCCACGATCTCGCTCGGTGACCCCTCGAACACCCGCCGGCCCGTCAGACACTCCAGCAGCACGATGCCGAGCGACCAGACGTCGGCGGCGGATCCCACCGTGTGGTCGTCGAGCTGCTCGGGGGCCATGTAGGACACCGTGCCCATCGTCGAACCCTCGACGGTCATCGTGGTCGCGTCGTGCAGCTGGGCGATGCCGAAGTCGCTCAACCACGCCTCGCCGTCAGCACCCAACAGGATGTTGGACGGCTTCAGGTCGCGGTGCACGACGCCACGCCCGTGCACGTAGCCCAGCGCATCGCCGAGGCGCGCGCCTAATGCCGCGGTCGCCGCCGGCGCCAGCGGACCACTCCGCAGCCGTCGAGCCAACGTCTCGCCTTCGACGAGCTCCATGACGAGGAAGGCCTGACCCCCGTCGAAGCCCGTGTCCAGCAGTCCGATGAGACCGGGGTAGGTCAGGAGCTCCAGCGCGCGAGCCTCCTGGACGAGGCGGCGCGCCAACGCCGGATCACTCGATCGCACGATCTTGAGCGCCACGATCCGGCCACTACGCTCGTCGCGCGCGCGATAGACGTCGGACATCCCCCCGCGGCCGAGCAGATCGAGGAGTTGGTACCGCCCGCCGAGAGCGGCGGTGCCCACGCTCACTGGCGCTCACCGGCGACGTGTCGCCTCCGCCGTGACACCGGGGTACGACCCGAACCGGCTCTCCCCATAGCCCCCACGCTAGAGGTCACCGTCACGGGGCGTTCACCGTCCTGGTGACCCTGCAGCCAACCACTCGTGTCCTCTCGTCCCTCATCCCGCCGCGTACCGCGATCGCCGTCGTCACGAGCTCCTCGCCTCGCTCTCGCCCGTGACCTCCTGGCTCAACGGGCCAGAGCCCCCATTGCGCGCAACACGGCGCGCCATCAGAAACGATGGCGCGCCGTGAATCGCTGGGGCTGACTACGGAGCGGTCGGAGCCGCCCCGAGGCTGGCGATGGACGCCTGACGAGCACTGATCGCACCCTTCAGCGCGAGCTTGAACGCCGTGCGGGCAGTGACGCGCGCCGTCGACGTCGTCGACGCCTTCAGCGCGGCGTGATACGTAGTGCGTGCGGCGGCCACGGTGCTCTTGAAGGTCTGGTTGATGGCCAGCATCGACGCACCGTACGCCCTGCCCTGCAGCGCGAGCATCACGGTCGCACTGGCGTTACGCACCGGCGGCTTGCCGAGGTGGGTCAGCGCGCTCGCTCGAGTGGACCGCGCCGCCGCCAGTGCCGTCGTGAACGCGGCCTGGGCCGCCGTACGCTGCGCCGACGTCGTCGCCGTCGCCAGCGTCGTTGTCAACGTCGCGCGCGCCGCGACCAGCGCCGCCGTGAAGGACAGGTCGATGTTGCGCTTGGCCAACACGTACGCCTTCATGGTGGCGGAATTTCCCTTCGTCGACGCCGCGCCGTGCGCGACGGTCGAGGTCGGACTGCCACTCGCGAATGCTGCGGCAGGAGCAACGATCCCTACGCCGAGGCTCAAGGCCACAACGGCGGTGACTCGGGTGATAGTTGACTTCATGGTTACTCCCTTTTCGTGGTTGTACGACCAACCTACAGAACGTTATTGTGCGCCAACTGTGATGGGGTTTAACACCCGGAGAGAGTTCTCTTGACCCTCGAGGAGGTTACACGCGGCGCGAGAACCCGCTGCGAGGACGCCCCCGCCCGCCGACCCATCGACCGGCGCCCGTACCTAGACCGTGGGTTTGGCAGCCTCGAGCTCGCGAATCTGCGACTCCAGCTGGGCGACCACCGCCGCGCCGTCGCCGTGATAGAGCGCGAGGGCGATGCTGAGTCGGTTCGATACCCAGTCGTCGAGCGCGGTACCGAAATGCACGACGGTCGGCTTCTGACGATTGGACACGGAGATCGTCAGACCCCCCGCGCCGTGCTGGATCCCCAAGAGCTTGGCGAACTGGCACTCCGCGGTCCGGCTCGCCCCCTGGTAGACGATGCGCTGGCTCGTGAACGTCAGGGTCCCGGTGTCGACCGCCGTCGGCGCCGGCTCGCCCTGCACGTAATGGCCGCGGGTCTGGCCCACGTGGTAGCGCACCGGCCGGCCGGCGATCCGTCCGATCGGGAAGGACACGCCCTGAGAGCCGCCCTTCCACTGGCCCGCGCCCTTGCGCTCCTCAATGAGGCTCACGTGCGTGATCTGAGCGACGCCCACCTCCCCCGGCTTCAGGACGAGCGAGGTGACGCCGGCCGCGCTGTGGCCGGCGGCGACCGCGACGAGGCCCTTCAACTCGTCCATCTGGTGAGTCCACTCGGCCAGTGCGGCCTGCGCGGCGCTCGCCGCCTGCTGGCGGGCCTTCTCCTCCCGGTGCTTCTCGAACACGGCACACCTCACCTTCGTCGACGGTGAACGCGCCAATACTACGAGGCACCCGCGGCGCTCGCCGCTGCCCGTCACGGCTCGAGATTGGACTCCGTCGAGCGATCGGCCCGATACGCGGTCATCGAAAGCGAGCCCATGGTGCACCCCTCGTTGAACGCGCTCACTGTCGCACCGAGCGCTGCCGCCAGCCCCGCCAAGTAGACCAGGGGAAGGAAGTGGTCGGGCGTCGGCGCGGCCAGGCGGTAGTCGTCGTGACCCACCAGGTCGCCCACCGACTCCGGGCGGTGCAGGAGGATCTGACGCGCGTCCGCGTCGAATCGCTGGGCCCAGTCGTACCCCTGGTCCGCGGCGTCCCACGCGATCGCTCGGAGGTTGTGCACCACGTTGCCCGACGCCACGATGAGCACGCCGTCGTCGGCCAGCGGGGCGAGCCGCGAGCCCAGCTCGAGGTGGTGCGCCAGTGGCTGGCTCGCGTCGAGGGACAGTTGCACGACCGGCACGTCCGCGTCGGGGTACATGTGCGCCAACACCGACCAGGTGCCGTGATCGATGCCCCACGTCTCGTCGTCGAGCGAGAGCAGGGTCGGACGAGCGATCTCCGCGACCTGTCGCGCCAGGTCCGGCGATCCCGCTACCGGATAGTCGAAGTCGACCAGCTCCTGGGGGAAGCCGTAGAAGTCGTGGATCACCCGCGGGTGCGACATCGAGGTGACCGCGGACATCCCCACGTACCAGTGGGCGGAGATGGCGAGGATCGCGCGCGGCCGGTCGATCGAGGCCGCGAACTGCGACCACCCTCGAGTGAAGCGGTTCTCCTCGAGGGTGTTCATCGGGCTTCCGTGACCGACGAAGACGGGGGGCAGACTCACGGGGACCTCACTTTCGCGACCCCGGCAGTGTAGCGGGAAAGATGACATATCAACCAGTTACCGGTACCATGGTGGGGTGGATGAGGCCGGACACCGACGCACGATCGACGCGGAGCGTGTCTGGCGGCGCCTCGCGCAACTGCACCACTACCTCGACGCCGAACTCGGTCAGGGGCTGGGTGCGCACGGCCTCTCCCATCCCGACTACCTCGTGCTCGCCCAGTTGAGCGACGAGGTCGACGGGCGACGCCGCCTCGTCGAGCTCGCCCGCGATCTGGGGTGGGAGAAGAGCCGCACGTCGCACCACGTCGCGCGGATGCGCGCGCGCGGTCTCGTGTCCAAGGCGACCTGCCCGACCGATCGGCGGGGGTCGTTCGTCGTGCTGACCGACCAGGGCCGGCGCGCGCGCGCGCAAGCCGCACCGCACTACCTCGCCGACGTGCGTCGCCTCCTTGACGCGGCCACGCCAGCCCAACTCGCCGCCCTCGAGGTCGCCGCCGACACCGTGCTCGCACGAGCCGACGCCCGGGCCACCGACGCCTCGCCCGCGCCGCGGTCAGGTGCCTGATCGCCTCACACGCCGGTCGAGCCGGCGACCAGCAGCTGGACGTGGGTGCTCGCCAGGCGTGTGCACACCGTCGTGCGCAACGGGCGATAGGTCCAGGGGACGAAGCCGGTCAGGGCGATCTCGACGCCGAGCACCACCCGCGCCGCGCACCGTGACGACGGATAGTTCCCCGTGTCGGTGACGCCCAGGGGGGCACTCACCGACTGGCCCCTCGCCACGACGTGGCGCACGGCCATGCGCCCCACGCTGTCGTTGCTCGCCGGCGGACCCACGGGCCGACGCCCCGACCCCACCGGCTGCACGCGGGGAACGCCCCACAGCGCGCAGCGTCCCCTCGTGTCGGTGAACACGATCGGGTAGTAGGTCGTCCCGGCGGTACCGTTGGGCCGTCCGAGTGACACCCGCAACTGAGTGGCCCGGCACGCCGGCACCACCCCGGCGCTGGCGGCGCCCTGACCGACGACTGCGCCGAGGGCGCACCCCGCCGCGACCACGACCAGCGCGAGAGCACCTCGCGCCGTTGCCCCCCACACTCGTCGCACGGCCCCTCCCGCCTCGCGGCACCGCGACCCGGCGCCGTAACTCGGTCTAGCACCACGACTGATTTCGAGCCACCGCACGAGGTGCGTTAGCGTTTGTGCAGCGATCCAAAGGACGACGATGGCAGTGAACCGATCCACCATGACCAGCCTCGAACGCGAGAAGGCGTCCGTCTTCCACTCCTGGTCCGCCCAGGCCACGATCAACCCGCTGATGATCCACGACGCGCGAGGCGTCTACGTCACCGACGAGGCGGGCACCACCTACCTCGACTTCTCGTCCCAACTGGTGAACACCAACCTCGGACACCAGCATCCCGCCGTCGTGGAGGCCATCCGCGAGCAGGCCGCCCGACTGTGCACGATCGCGCCGCAGCACGGCTACGAGTCGCGCTACCGCGCGGCCGAGCTCATCCTCGACCACTCGTTCGAGGGTGCGGCCAAGGTCTTCTTCACCAACGGCGGCACCGAGGCGGTCGAGCACGCCGTGCGCATGGCGCGACTGCACACCGGACGGCACAAGGTGATCGCCGCCTACCGCAGCTACCACGGCGCGACGTCGACCTCGATCAACCTGACGGGCGATCCGCGGCGCTGGCCCAGCGACTACGGCACCGCTGGCGTCGTGCACTTCTTCGGCCCGTTCCTCTACCGCAGCGCCTACCACGCCACCACCGAGATCGAGGAACGCGATCGCGCCCTCGAGGCGCTCGAGGCGCTGATCCGCTTCGAGGGGCCCGACTCCATCGCCGCCATCATCCTCGAGACCATTCCCGGCACCGCCGGCATCATGGTGCCGCCGCCGGGCTTCCTGGCCGGGGTGCGCGCGATCTGCGACCGCTACGGCATCGTCTACATCGCCGACGAGGTCATGGCGGGCTTCGGGCGAGCCGGCGCCTGGTTCGCCTACCAGGACCACGACGTCACCCCTGACCTGGTGACCTTCGCCAAGGGCGTCAACTCGGGCTACGTCCCGCTCGGGGGAGTGGTGCTCAACCGGGCGATCAGCGACACCTTCAACGATCGGGTCTACCCCGGCGGTCTCACCTACTCCGGCCACCCCCTGGCCTGCGCGTCCGCCGTCGCGACCATCGAGGTGATGGAGCGCGACCACGTGGTCGAGAACGCGCGGCGCATCGGCGACGAGGTGCTACGTCCGGGCCTCGCCACCTTGGCCGAACGGCACCGCATCATCGGCGAGGTGCGGGGCCGGGGCGTCTTCTTCGCGCTAGACCTGGTGAGCGACCGGGCCACGCGCGAGCCCCTCGCCCCCTACGGAGCCAGTTCACCAGCGATGAACGAGTTGATCGCGGCCTGCCGCGCCGAGGGCCTGCTCATCTTCGCCAACTTCAATCGACTCCACGTGGTGCCGCCGTGCATCATCACCGACGACGAGGCACGCGACGGGCTCGATCGGCTGGACCGTGCGCTCGCCCTCGGTGAGCGTCACTACCTCGGCGCGTAGTGGCGAGGTCGTCCAGCGAGCAGCGTCAAGCGGTGGCAGCGGGCCTGCTACGCGACGTCGGCCACGACTTCGTGGGCCACGACCTCGACGACGAGCTCCTCGACCAGGTCATCGCCGCGCTGCGCCCACTGCGCGACGCGATGGAGAAGTGCCCACCGCGCACGCGGCACCGGCCCGACGCGCTCGCGACCCTCACCCTGTCCTTGCCCTCGCGCGACGACCCCCACCGCCACCCCTTCGCGGACTCCGTGGTCTCCGGCGAGGCGAACCCTCTCGGACTAGGCGCCGAGATCTGGCGCGAGGGTGAGTCGGTGGTGTCGCGCGTCGCGCTCGGGCGCGCCTTCGAGGGGGCGCCGGGGCGCGCGCACGGCGGCGTCGTCGCGGCCCTGCTCGACGAGACGATGGGCCTGGTGATGGGGGTGCACGACGCGTTCGGCTTCACGGCGCGCCTCGAGGTCTCCTACCGCGAGCCGGTCCCCGTGGGTACGGAAGTGGAGGCCCGCGCGTGGCTCGCGCACCGCGACGGACGCAAGTCCACGATCCGGGCGACGCTCACGCACGGCGAGACGGTGCTGGTGGAGGCGTCCGCGCTCTTCATCGCCGTCGACCCGGCGCAGTTCCTCGCGAGCCTGCGCGAGACGTAGCGGGGAGGTCCTCGCGGGGCCGGCGCCTCGGCGAATCGCCACCAGCACGGTGGGACTCGACCTCGCCGTCGCGATGGCCCTCGGCACCGCCGTCGTCGCGGACGCGAGACGTCACGACGCCCGCTCGCGTCCGTAGGCTGAGCGCATGCCCGCCGTCTCCGTCGACAATCTGCTCGCACTTCCACGAGTCGCCACGCCCTCCCTGGAGGCGCGCCCGCGTCGCGTCACCTCGATCACCACCGCCCCGCGCGGACTGGAGGGCGAGGGCTTCCCCGTGCGACGGGCCTTCGCCGGCGTCGACCTCGCGCTCCTCGACCCCTTCGTGCACATGGACCAGATGGGTGAGGTCGACTACGGGCCGGGCGAGCCCAAGGGCACGCCGTGGCACCCGCACCGCGGGTTCGAGACCGTGACCTACATGATCGACGGCACCTTCGTCCACCAGGACTCCATCGGCGGCGGCGGCGTCATCGAGAACGGGGCCACCCAGTGGATGACGGCCGGGTCGGGCATCTTGCACATCGAGCGCCCGCCGGACTCGCTGATCGCCTCGGGCGGACTCTTCCACGGCGTCCAGCTCTGGGTGAACCTGCCCGCGAGCCTCAAGATGAGCGATCCGCGCTACCAGGACATCGAGTCGACGGCGGTGACGCTCGTGACCAACGCCGAGGGCGACGCCCTGCTTCGCGTCATCGCCGGCGCACTCGGCGACGCCACGGGGCCGGGCTCGACCCACACACCGATCACGATCGTCCACGCGACGCTCCAGCCCGCCAGCCGCGTGGCGCTCCCCTGGCCGACCTCCTACAACGCGCTGACCTACGTACTGGCGGGCCACGGCGTCGTGGGCCCCGAACGCGCACCCCTCGACGAAGGGCAACTCGCCGTGCACGTCGACGGCGACTATCTCCTGCTCGAGGCCGGCACCACGAGCACCTTCGAGGTGCTCCTACTCGGCGGCCGACCGATTGGTGAGCCCGTCGCCGCCTACGGACCCTTCGTCATGAACACCCGCGCCGAGCTCCAGCAGGCCTTCGACGACTACCAGGCGGGCCGGCTCGGCCAGATCCCGGCCGAGCACATCTAGGCGCCCGTGTCCTCGGACGCCTCGCGGTGCAGGAGGAACGTCCCCGTGGCGCGGCTCATCATCCGTCCCGATTCGTCGACGATGGTCCCCTCGGCGTAGGCGACCTGTCGCGTGACGCGTACGACCTCACCGCGCACGTCGTAGTGCTCCCCCCGGGTCGCGGGGCGCATGAGCTCGGTCGTGATCTCGACGGTGGCGCTGGTCCGGTCGCGGCCACTCAGCGCGGCGTTGACCGCGAAGTTCATCACCGCGTCCAGCAGGACCGCATGCACCCCCGCCTGCACCAGACCGTGGGGGTTCGCCGCCAGCTCGCGCGGCTCGAAGTGCGCGTGAGCCCATCCCAGATCCTCGCCGTCCACGCCGTACTCGTCGAAGCTGGCCCCCAGGGCGCCGATGATGGCCATCCCGCCGTCGCCCAGCCACCGATCGAGGTTCTTGCGCTCGCCCACTCCCGTGACGCTACCGCGACCCGGGCCTAGGATGCGCGTAGACCCACGTGACGAGAGGGAGCCATGACCAGCGCAGTCATCGTTGACGCCGTACGAACCCCAGGCGGAAAACGCAATGGACGCCTCCACAACTGGCACGCGGTGGATCTCGCCTCGGAGGCGCTGCGCGCCCTGGCCGCGCGCAACGATCTCGACCCCTCCCTGGTCGACGACGTCATCACCGGCTGCGTCAGCCAGATCGGCGAACAGGGCTTCAACGTCGGGCGCAACGCCGTGCTCGCCGCCGGGTGGCCGGAGTCGGTCCCGGCCACGACGATCGACCGCCAGTGCGGCTCCTCCCAACAGGCGATGCACTTCGCGGCCCAGGGGGTGATCGCCGGTGCCTACGACGTCGTCGTCGCCGCTGGCGTCGAGGTCATGAGCCGGGTCCCCATGGGCGCCTCGGTGGGCACGAACGTCGGCCTCCCCTTCGGTCCGCGGGTCAGCGCGCGCTACGAGCCCCAGGGGGGCCTGCGCAACCAGGGGCTGGGCGCGGAGATGATCGCCGACCAGTGGGCCATCACGCGCGAGGACCTCGACGCATTCTCCCTGGAGAGCCACCGTCGCGCCGCCCGCGCGACGACTGAGGGGCGCTTCGCGCATGAGCTGCTCACCCTGCCGGTGCGCGACGACGAAGGGCGTGACACCGGCGACGTGATGGACGCCGACGAGGGCATCCGCCCCGACACGACGCTCGAGGCGCTGGCCGCCCTGAAGCCGGCCTTCCTCGAAGGCGGCAAGGTCACCGCGGGGAACTCCTCACAGATCACCGACGGTGCCTCGGCGGTGCTGATCATGAGCGAGGAGCGCGCCGCGGCACTGGGTTACACCCCACGGGCGCGCTTTCACGCCTTCGCCCTGGCGGGCGTGGACCCGATCACGATGCTGACGGGCCCGATACCAGCCACCACGAAGGTGCTCGAACGCGCCCACCTCTCGCTGGAGGACATCGACCTCGTCGAGATCAACGAGGCCTTCGCCTCGGTGGTCCTCGCCTGGCAGAAGGAGCACCACGCTGACCTCGCGCGCGTCAACGTCAACGGCGGCGCCATCGCCCTGGGACACCCGCTCGGGGCGTCCGGCGCCAAGCTGATGGCCACCCTGGTCAACGAGCTCGAGCGCACCGGCGGACGCTACGGGCTGCTGACGATGTGCGAGGGTGGCGGGCTGGCCAACGCCACCATCATCGAGCGCCTGGGGTGACGCCCTAGCGAAAGCGTGTCGCCAGGTAGAACGCCGCGAACATTGAGACGAGGCCGAGCACCAGGTACCACGACGAGACCGAGCCCGGCAGGACCTGCAGGTAGTTGAGCGTGATCACCAGCAGACCGAAGAGCAGCAGGTCGAGCAGAACCCACCCGTACCAGTGGGGACTGTGGTCGGAGCCGGCCGGACGCGGCGCCGTGTAGCGGCCCCGCTCCTGGGGCGACACGTAGCGGCCCATCGTCTTACTGGAGCGACGCTTCGAGCCGGAGTGTGCCATAACGCTCGATGTTACCGAATCGTCCCGCCCGCGCCGGTCAGGGACAGACGGTGACGTCCACGCTCGAGTCGTACGGGGCCAGGGTCCCGGGCGCCAGGCTCTGCGTGGCGATCGTTCCCGAGAGCCCCGGCGAGGCGCACGATGCCGGATCCGCCTGGGTCACCTGCCCCAGCACCAGGCCCTGCTCGTTCAGCGTCGTGTTGGCCTCACTCTGCGTCTGGCCGACCACCGTGGGCACCACCACCTGGCAGTACCCCGACGACGTGATCAGCTCCACCGCCGTGTTGGGCGTCACCGGCGAACCCGCGGCAGGAACGGTGGCCAGCACCAGTCCCGACTGGACCGTGTTGGAACAGCGCGTCGCCGTCGCACCCGACACCGTCAGCCCGTCCTGGCCGAGCGTCGAGGCGGCCTGGGTCGGGGACTGGCCACGCACCGAGGGCATCGGGAAGGCCGACGCCGGGTTGAGCACGATGAGCACGATCCGGGCGCCGGTGCGCACCTTGGTGCCCGCGACCGGGGTCTGGGAGAGCACCGTGTTGGGATTGGCCCCGGTCAGTGGGGGCGTGGTCGTGTACTCCAGGTGATAGTTGAGATTTCTCTGACCCAGGAGCGTCTCGGCCGCGCTGAGCGACATGTTGACGACATTGGGAATGCTGACCAGGGGGATCGGCTTGCCCTTGGAGACCTGAAGGATGACCGCGTGACCCTTGACGACGCGAGTGCCGGCCTTGGGCGTGGTGCCGACCACTGTGCCCAACGGCTCGTTCGAGGTGACCGACTCGGTCGACCCGACGGCGAGACCGTCACTGGTCAGGGTCTGGGTCGCCACGCTCACCGTCTGGCCGTACAGGCTCGGCACGAGGACCTTCACCACGCGGTGCGACGCGTAGTACGCGTACCCCGCGCCGCCTCCGGCCGCCAACAGCACCAGGACGATCACGATGATCCAGCCGGCTCGCCCGCGGCGTCGACGTCGCACGTCCGTGCGGGGCCCGGGCATCACCGGTACGGCCAGCGTTCGCTCGCCGGCCATCACCGTCGACACCGCCCGCGTCGCGTCGGCGGCCAAAAACGCCACGTCGTGGCCCGCCCCGAGCGCGTGCACCGGCTGGCCCTCGGAGAAGCGCAACAGGTCCGCCCGAAACTCGTCGGCGCTCTGGTAGCGCTGATCGGGCCACTTCGCGAGCGCCTGCATCGTGATCGCCTCGAGGTCGCGCGGAATGGCGTCATTGAACTGCGTCGGGGGCGGTACCGCGTCGTTCACGTGCTGACTCGCCACGTCCACCGGGGCGTCGCCGACGAAGGGCGGGCGTCCGGCCAGCATCTCGTAGAGGACGACGCCGAGTGAGTACACGTCGCTGCGACCGTCGACCGACGAGCCGGCAGCCTGCTCCGGTGAGAAGTAGGTGGCCGTGCCCATGACCGACCCGGCCTCGGCCAGCTGGTCCTCCGTCGCCACGGCCTGGGCGATCCCGAAGTCGGTCACCTTGACCTGACCATCGGAGGTGATGAGGATGTTGCCCGGCTTGACGTCACGGTGCACGACGCCGCTGCGATGCGCGTAGCCCAACGCCGCCGCGACCTGGGCGATCAGTTGCGCCGAGCGCGAGGCCGTGAGCGTGCGGCCGCCACGCAGCATCTCCGCCAACGAGGTGCCGTCGATCAGCTCCATCACGATGAAGTAGGTACCGTCGTCCTCACCCCAGTCGAAGACCGGCACGATGTTCGGGTGAGAGAGGTTGGCGGCGGCCTGCGCCTCTCGCCGGAAGCGTTCCACGAAGAGGGGGTCGGCGCTCAACTCGGGGTAGAGGATCTTGAGCGCGACGGCTCGGTTCAGCAGTTCGTCCTGCGCGCGGTACACCATGGCCATGCCGCCGCGCGCTATCAGGTGAGTGACCTGATAGCGATTCGAATAGAGGCGCGGGTCGCTCACTGGCTCCATACCACGCCTAGCCTACGTGCTGGCCCCCGACGCACCCCGTCGTTGCCGAGCGCCGCGCGCCACTCGGCGCGTCGCCCTCGCCCGATTCGCGTCATCCGCTACCCCCCGACCGTGGTCGTCGGCGACGTACCCGGCGTCGTGGTGGTGGTGGTGGTGGTCGTGGTGGTCGAGGCGGACGGCTGGCCCAGGGCCCACGACCGATGCAGATAGGTGGCGTAGTTCAGGGCGGCCCGCAGCGTCGGCTCCTCAATGGTCTGGCGCACGAAGCCCTGATCGGCGGGGCGCAACTGGCCGAGCGGGTAGGAGGTGTCGAGCACCTTGACCGGCTTGAACCACAGCACGCCGTGCGGCTGGCCGCGGTAGACGGCGATCCGCCCCCCGTCGTTGCCCAGGTAGTACGAGGAGTAGGCGTACCAGTGCATCACCCCCACGAAGGCGCCGGCGACGACGAGCAGGACGACGACCGCCAGCACGCTGCGCCACGTCACGCGCCGCGGCCGGCGGGGTCGACGCGCGCCCTCCCCCGCCGTCTCAGGAGTCCGGGGAGTCGTCGACACCGTCCGCTTGATCGGGACCGTGGTCTCGTCCACCTCGTCGAACTCGAGGAGAATGGCCGAGATGTTGTCGTGGCCCCCCGCGGCGCGCGCGCCATCCACCAAGAGCCGCACGGCTTCCTCCAGCGGGACCGGCGCGCTCGCCAACTGGGCCAGCGACTCGGTGGAGAGCTCGTTGGACAGGCCGTCGCTGCAGAGCAGGAGGCGATCCCCCGTCGTGGCGTGCACCGACTGCACGTCGATCTCGAGCATGTCCTCGATCCCCAGCGTGCGCGTGAGCTGGTGGCGACGGGGGTGCACCGCCGCCTCCTCCGGGGTGAGGCGGCCCATGCGCACCCACTCCTCGGCCACGCTGTGGTCCTCACTCAGCTGGCGAATGGCCCCGTCGCGCAACTGGTACGCCCGCGAGTCGCCGACGTTGAACAAGGTCGGTGAGCGCACCCCCGACGGATCGACGGTGAGCCCCACCACGATCACCGTGGTGCCCATGCCGAAGTGCTCGGGGTTCTCGCGGGCGTCCGCCTGAATGATCCGGTGCGCCGTCTCGATGCCCCGGTAGAGGCCCTCCACGGTGGGGTTCTCCGCGAACTGGTCGCGTACCACCTGCACGGCGATGTCCGAGGCGACCTCCCCGGCCGCGTGTCCCCCCATCCCGTCGGCCACGACGGCCAGGGTCGCGTCCACGTACAGGGCGTCCTCGTTCAGGTCACGGACGAGACCGGTGTCGGTGGCCGCCGCGTACCGCCATCGAGTCAACGGACCACCTCGAACAGCACGCCGCCGACCTGGACGACGTCCCCACGCGCGAGGTGAACCCGTCCGGTGATCATCTGCTCGTTCACGTAGGTGCCGTTGGTCGAGCCCAGGTCCTCCAGCGTCAACTCCCCTTCGTCCACCGCCACCCTCGCGTGGCGAGAGGAGAGGTAGGTGTCGGCGAGGCTGACATCGCAGTCGGGACTGCGCCCGATTACGGCGGCCAGGTCGACCTCAATGCGTTCACCGCGGCGATCCTCGGGCTCGAGGAACTCGAGGGCGAGCGGCGCGGCGCGGCGGCGGCGGCGGCTCTCCTTGGGAACCGGATCCAAGGGTCTCGCCTCGACGGCGGCCACACGCATGACCCGCGCGAAGAAGAGCAGGGCGATCACCATCACCAGGACCTGTAGCGGCCGAATCAGCGCCGCGTAGTTCACCGTCGCGGCTACGAGACTCAAGCGAGCTCAATCCGAAAGTGGAGCGTACCAATCGTCATGTCGTCGCGGGGCGACAGCGACACCGCCGTCACCCGATGGCCGTTGACGTAGGTGCCATTGGTCGATCCCAGATCCCGTACGGCGACCCCCTCAGTGGTGCGCCAGACCTCGGCGTGGCGTCGCGAGACGTCCGTGTCATTGATCACGACATCCACGTCGGGACTGCGTCCAATCACCAGGGGGTGATCGCCCACGACGAACGTGCGACCGTCGCCCACCAGCAATCGGGGCTGGCTGTCGCCACCCACGAAGGCGGCTTGCACCACGACGTCGCCCGACTTCAAATCGTCGTCAACGAAGATCTCCACGGACACGGGTCCGACGAAGTTGTAGCCCTCATTGAGAGCGTGTTGTCGAACCGTCTCCGCCAATTCACTGATCAGCGCTCGTTGAAAACCCTGAAAGCGCTCCGCGTCCGGTGCACCGAGCCAGACCTTGACCTCGTTGGGTGAGATGGGACCACGATTGGTCAGGCGACGGGTCAGATCGATCTCGCGCACGATGCGCTGTCCGATCTCGATCGGCTGTAACGTGCTCTTGAAGGGACGCGTCAAGCCCCGCTCGAAGAGTCGCTCGAGGCGATTCTCGACTCCCTTGAGTACCATGGCATCCCCAACTGTACTGGTCGGGTGCACATTATGACCGGCGCCGACCACTCTCGGACTTTGGACTATGGTGGACGGGTTCCGGGCGAGTGGCGAAATTGGCAGACGCGCAGGCTTCAGGTGCCTGTATTCGAAAGGATGTGGGGGTTCAAGTCCCCCCTCGCCCACCAATCGACGTCGCGGGACAGCGACCACCCGACCAAGATGTGCCTGTGCCGTTGCTGGGTGAACAGGCCGCGTCGAGCGGGTCATCTCGACACGCTGATCAAGTGAGCGAAGGACGTGAGACCGGTATCGGCTGGACGAGCGGGTCGTGCACCGTGGACGAGGTCGAGGTCGCCTTCCGTCGCAGCGGTGGAGCCAAGGCTCCGGTCATTCTGCTGCATGGACTCGGCGGCGACGGCACGACGTGGGACGCCGTCGCGCGCACGCTCACGTCACACGCCGATGTCGTCATTCCCGACGCCCGGGGACACGGATGTTCCAGCGCTCCAAAGCGGGGCTACGGCTACGACTCCCACGCGCACGACCTCGAGGGGTTGATCCAACAGCTGCGTTTGGCGTCACCGGTACTGGTCGGACACTCGATGGGAGGCATGACCGCCGCCTTGGTCGCGAGTCGGGCCGCTGCCGCCGTGAGCGGCGTCGTCCTGGTCGACCCTCCCTTCCTCAGCCCCCAGCGTCAGTTCGAGATCTACCGGAGTGGCGTGGCCGAGCAGCACCACGCCTGGCTGGACCTCGCCGATGAGGAGATGCTGGCCGACGCGGTCCGACGACACCCCACGCGGGGCAGGGAGATCATCGCGGCACAGTGCGCGGCCCGACGACGAACGAGTCCCGCCGCCTTCGAGATCCTCGCCACGCTCGCCCCCGACTACCGCCAGATCGTCCAGTCGATCTCGGCGCCGATCCTTCTCGTCGTCGGCGACGTCGAGCCGGTCGTCGATGGTGCCGTCGTCGGGGAATTACGACGAGTCTCGCCCGGAATCCGCGTCGAGGAGATCGTTGGCGCTGGCCACGGGGTGCCCTTCGACCAGCCCGAACGTCTCGCCTCGCTCGTCGCCGCGTTTCTCACGGACCTGGCAGGTCCCCGACGTCGGTCTCCGCGGGAGACGGTCGCCGGGGGATGAACGAGTCGAGACGCATCCGGGCCCCGCACAACCTCTGTCACCGGCGAGTTGCCGGGACGAGCGGCACCGCGGAGTGTCATGACGGTCGCCGTCCCCCTGCACACGTCACCGGACGGTGCGAGCCCGGCGACGCACTCTCCTCGCCCGATCGGCCCGAGACGACCGAGAGGCCCGTGACGCGATCACTCGATGGTTGACCCGCGACGCCGAACAGCACCACCGCCGAGCCTCGATAGGCTCTCAACGTGGCCACGTCGTCGCCCGATCGAACCGCCCAGTTTCCACTGATCGAGCGCCGCTACGGCCAACCCGTCTCGTTCTGGCTCGAGCGGCTGAGCGAGCTCGACGACACCCGTTACGCGACGCTGATGGCCTACCTCCAGGAGGAGCACGGATTCTCGCGAGCCCACGCGAACACCATCGTCATGTACGCCCGGGGGTCGCAGAGCAGCCAGCGCTACGCCGACGTCGACGCCTACCTCGCCACGCTCACCCCGACCCAGGCGGTCACCGCCCGAGCGATCCTCACCGCGGTGCAACAGTGTTTCCCCGACCTCGAGGTCGTCGTCGCGTGGAACAAGCCCATGCTGCGCCGGGGATCCGACTACGTCTTCGGCATCGCCGCGGCCTCGGGTCACCTGCTTCTAGCCCCGTGGGGGAATGGCGTCCTGGAGCAAGTCGCCCCCCGGCTGACGGGACTCGTCGTCAACAAGAAGACCGTCCAGATTCCCTCAGACTGGACCGTAGACCCGAAGCTGCTCGCCGAGATGGTCGCCGCACGTCTCGACCAGCTCGATGCGCGCGACGCCCTCTAGCGACCCGGTACACGCTCCCCACGCAGGAAGTCGCTGATGCGCGAGAGCCCTTCGGACAGCTCCTCGCGCGACGAGGCGTAGGAGAGTCGCACGTGGGTGGCGGACGTCGTGGGCCCGAAGTCGCGTCCCGGGGTGAGAGAGACCCCGGCAACCTCGAGCACCCGCTGGCAGAAGGACCACGAATCCAGGCCCGTTCCCGAGACGTCGAAGTACGCGTAGAAGGCGCCGTCGGGCGGCACCGTCACCGGTAGCCCGAGCCGGGCGAGGCCGGCGAGGACGATCTCGCGTCGCTCGACCAACTCACGGCGGCGCTCCTCGCACACCGCGAGCGACGCCGGCTCGAAGGCCGCCCGAGCCGCCAGCTGGGCAGGGGCCGAAGCACAGAGAAAGTAGTTCATCGCGAGCCGCTCGGCCGCCCCGACGAGCGGCTCGGGCAGGATCGCCCACCCCAGCCGCCAGCCCGTCATGCCAAAGTACTTGGAGAAACTGTTGATGACGATCGCCTCATCGTCCACCTCGAGAACGGTGCGTGGCGCCATCCCATCCGCCGTGGGATCGGAGAGATAGAGGTAGATCTCGTCCACGATTCGCCAGGCCCCGCGATCGCGAGCCCGAGCGCAGATGGTCCCGAGCTCGCCGAAGGGGATCGTCGTCCCCGTCGGATTCGACGGAGTCGCGATCATGACCGCCGCTGTGCGAGACGACCAGGCACCGGCCACCGCCGCGTCGTCGAGCTGGAAACGTGACGCGGCCGTCGTGGGCACCGCGACGGTGCGTCCACCAAAGCTCTCGACCAGTTGCCGGTTGCAGGGATAGGACGGGTCGGCCATGATGACCTCGTCGCCCGCATCGATCGTCGCGGCGAGCACGAGCAGTAGGGCCGACGAGGCGCCCGACGTGATAGCGATCCTCGCGGGGTCGATGGACACACCGTGGCGCTCACGGTAGAAGGCGGCGATGTCAGCGCGCAACGCGGGTGAGCCGAGGGCGGGCGTGTAGGTCAGCGGGCGACCGTCCATCACGTCGCGCATGGCCTCGCGCACGAGGGGCGGTGCCCCGAAGTCCGGCTCGCCCACGCTC
This sequence comes from Actinomycetes bacterium, assembly GCA_021786095.1. Classification (GTDB taxonomy): domain Bacteria; phylum Actinomycetota; class Acidimicrobiia; order Acidimicrobiales; family RAAP-2; genus RAAP-2. The sequence goes on from JAJYNX010000030.1 coordinate 18,979, forward strand.
AGCGTCACGATCCGTCGCCCCGCTTCGACCATCTCCGAGGCCCGCCTCGTGAAGTCCATCGCGTAAAAGGGCTCCACCCTCTCGGCCCGTTCTGAGAGCTTCACGGCACCGCCTCCCACTCGTCGACCGTCGCCACACCGACCACCGGCTGGTAACCCGTTCGACGGTACTCCACGAGTGTCCCGAGGATGACCCGAGTCCGTCGGCGTCGAACGTCACCCACTAACGCCCACGCGAGGAGTCGTGATCCTAGGCCCCGCTAGCCACCCGCGATGTGGTCGGGTGACGCCTGGCCCGCAACGTGCGATGAACATCGATCGGAGCGAGGACAGGGCGCAGCGGGAGGCTGGGCGGCCCTCGCGTGAGCCAGCCCGATCACGATGAGCGGCGCGAATGTCCGCACCGACTCGCGCGAGTCGATCACTCCGAGCAATGGCGTAGCGGCGTCAGGCGGCCGGAACCGGGGAGAGGTGCTCGTGTACCGCGAGCCAGCCGCGCGCGTCGCGCGCGAACGCGATCGTCTCTCGTTCGTGCAACGCGATCGGGCTGTCGGATGGACCCAGGGTGGTGCGCACCTCGTGAGTGAAGATCGCGTGGTCGTCGTCGAGCACCCGAACGGCACCACCGACGGACTCACACGAAAGAACGCGCCATCCCTCGCTCGCCCAGTCATCCCACGCCCGCTCGTACGAGGCGCGATCATGGAACGTCGCGATCGAGTTGTAGAAGATGAAGTCGGCGTCGGGGCGAAACGCCGCGAAGTACGCGTCACGATCGAAGGCCGCGAACGCCGCGACGAGCCGCGACGCCGCCGAGAGAATCTCGTCGGTGACGTCCGATGCCACGTTCTTCTTCTCGTCGCGCGCTGAGTTCGCCATCACGGTCAGTGCGACGCAGTGGCGAGTAGCGCGATCATCTCGTAGGCCACGTGCGCCGCCGCGATCGAGGTGATCTCAGCATGGTCGTAGGCCGGGGCCACCTCCACGACGTCGCCCCCGACTAGGTTCACGCCGCGCAGGGCGCGAAGCACGAGCAACAACTCGCGTGACGAGATCCCCCCCGCCTCCGGCGTCCCGGTACCGGGAGCGTACGCGGGGTCCAAGACGTCGATGTCGACCGAGACGTAGACGGGTCGCTCGCCGACGCGCCGTCGAATCTCGTCCCCGATGGCCGCGGGTGCGACGTCGGTGAATCTCTCCGCACCAATGACGGCGAAGCCGAATCCCCGATCCTCCTCGAGGTCACTACGTGCGTAGAGCGGGCCGTGCGTACCCACGTGCGCACAGGAGTCGGTCGCCAGTAGGCCCTCCTCGAAGGCTCGGCGAAACGGCGTGCCGTGCGTGTACGGGGCACCGAAATAGGTGTCCCACGTGTCGAGGTGGGAGTCGAAGTGCACTAGGGCGACCGGGCCATAACGGCGCGCGACGGCGCGCAGGAGTGGCAGGGCCACCGTGTGGTCGCCACCCAGCGTGATGATGCGTCGACCCCGTGACAGGTGGTCGTCGGCCGCGCGCTCCACGTTCTCGAGGGTCTCGATGATGTTGAACGGATTGACGGTGACATCCCCGGCGTCGGCGACTTGGACGACGTTGAAGGGCTCGACGTCGAGCGGCGGGTGGTAGGGGCGCAGCAGTTTGGAGCCCTGTCGAATCGCGCTCGGACCGAAGCGTGCGCCCGGTCGATACGAGACTCCCGAGTCGAAGGGAACGCCCATGACGACGATGGACGCCTCGTCCTGCACCTCGTCGATCCGCGGAAGGCGCGCGAAGGTCGACGAGTTCTCAAAGCGCGGCTGCTCGAACCCGTTTACGGGGCCTACTGGCATGACTCCCTCTCCTTCGCTCACTCGGCCATCGTACCTTTCACCTCTCGAAAGGTTACATACTTGACAACGATAGTTGCACTATGCGACACTCATGGACACTCGTGGACGCAACGCCTGCGAGAAACGGCAATGGGGGGAAGACATGGCCACCGAGGTACAGCCGACGGCGCCAGTGGAGCCGATCAAGTACAAGGGCGTCGAGGTCCGCTCCATCGACTGGGTTCCCGACCGTGAACGTCACGGCAAGCTCTGGCACCAGGCCCCGCTATGGTTCCTCGGAAACTTCCAGTACTTCTCGATCCCAATCGGCTTCATCGGACCCTCTCTGGGCCTGTCGCTCTGGTGGACCATCCTGGCCTCGGTCCTCGGCATCGCGGTCGGCACGGTCTTCATGGCCTTTCACGGCTCGCAGGGACCGAAGCTCGGACTGCCTCAGGTGATCCAGTCGCGAGCGCAGTTCGGCTACTCCGGCGTGATCGTCGTCGCCTTCGCCGCACTCTTCACGTACATGGCCTTCAACGTCACCGACCAGGTCCTGCTCTCCCAGGGACTGGCCGGAGCCTTCCACTGGAACGTGAACGCCATCGCGATCATCTCCGCCATCTTCGCCGCTGGTCTCGCCATCTTGGGCCACGACTGGGTGCACCGCGTCTTCCGTTCGCTCCTGTACGTGTCCTTCCCCCTGATGACGATCCTGACGCTCGGTATCATCTTCGGCGGCGCCGGCGGCCACGCCACCAACACCCACTACGGCTTCACCCTCACCGCCTTTATGGCGCAGTTCACGACGGCCGCCGCGTACAACATCACCTACGCCCCCTACGTCTCGGACTACTCGCGGTACCTTCCCCGCCTCACGAGCTCGAAAAAGGTCATCGCCTCGGTCTTCTTCGGCGCATCGTCCTCGGCCATCTGGCTAATCGCTATCGGGGCGTGGCTCGCCATCCGCCTCGGCGCGACCGACGGCCTCGTCGGCACCCAGACTGCCGGCAATCATGTCTTCAGCCACCTCGGCGGCGTCACCGCCTTCTTCCTTGCGGCCGCCCTGCTCGCGACAATGGGCATGAACGCCTACGGAGCCATGCTGACGCTCCTGACCGGCATCGACTCATTCAAGAAGATTCGCCCGACGCGCGCTGCGCGCGTGTACACGATCCTCGGTCTGGGTCTCGTCTGGTACCTCGTCGGCGTCACGATCACCGCCTCTGCGGTCAACACCGTCTTCACCGCCCTGACGCTGATGCTGTATCTCCTGGTGCCCTGGACGGCGACCAACCTCGTCGACTTCTTCTTCGTTCGCCGTGGCCACTACGCCATCACGAGCTTCTACACGCCTGACGGCATCTACGGACGCTGGGGGTCGCGAGGGCTCCTCGCGTACCTGATCGGGTTCCTTTTTGAGATTCCCTTCATGGTGCTACCCGACATCGCTGGCCTGCACTACATCGGTTTCGCGGCCAGGGCTCTGAACAACACCGACATCACCTTCCTCGTCGGCTTCGTCGTGACCTGTATCGCGTATCTTCTGTTGGCGAGGGGCATCGACGTCAAGGGGGAGGAGCCCGCCATTGCGGAAAGTGAGAGGGAGTTGCGCGCCGCCTTCGGAAACTAGATCGTGAGTTCCACGCCGCCCATCGGCGAGCGCCTACGCCACGCTCGCGAGGCACGGCAGCTCTCTCTCGCCGTTGTGGCCGAACGATCGGGACTCACCAAGGGCTTCCTCTCGCGCGTGGAACGCGACGCCACCAGCCCCTCCGTGTCGTCACTCGTGAGCATCTGCGAAGCGATCGGCGTGCCACTCGCCGACATCTTCGCCACTCCCCGCGCAGCGATCATGCGCGCGGGCGATCGCCCCCACGCCGCGCTGCCTGGACGCTCCGTCGTCGACACCCTGTTGACGGCGGTCGAGGAGCGCAAGATCACGGTCATTGAGACGGCGGCGGGCCCCGAGGGCTCGGGTGGCGATGCGCTGTACAGCCTGCCCTGCGAAGTCGAGGTGTGCTATGTGGTAGCGGGTGCGATCGAGCTCACCCTCGGCAACGACATCTATCAGCTCGACGCGGGCGACTCGATGACCTTCGACGGGACCGTTCCCCACACGTGGCGCAACGTCGCCGCGACGATGTCGCGCATCGTCTGGATCCTCGCCCCGGGACTGCCCGATCCGCTTCAACACGCCACCGTGGGGGTATGAGGGCCCGAGTCGTCAAGCATCGAAGTGTGCCGCACGAGGTGCCGTCGTGCGTGACGGGGAGCGTATCGAGGCACCGCCTCGGCGGGCACCGAGCGCGAGAGCACCGGCGGCGAGGTGGTCCGTCAGGGTGCCCACGTCAACCTTCGCGGAGGTCGACGCACACCCCCACCAGTGCGACACCGCGACGCCGCGCCGTGCCATCTCGCAACACCGATACCTCGCGCCGACGCAACTGGATGCGGCACGAATTCGTCGACGAGTCGACTCACACCGCGTACGGCCACCTCGCCACGACGATCACCGGCTCCCGGTGCGCGCGCGTCAGGCCCCTCTCCGTCGCGCGGGAACTCGCGAGAGGAGGGCGAGTGGCGCGACTACTCTCTCGCGGCGCCTCGGACGAACGTCGCGGCGCCCGCATGAGCTGCACCACGCACCCACGACTCGTCACTGCTCAGTGGCCCGTTACGAGAACGGGGTGGGGGGTCGCACGAAAGCGGGCGACGGTCGATCCGGGGAGTTCAGCCGTCTCGCGGCGTGCACGACCACTCCCCCGAATCCCGCTGCCATTGCGACCTGCGTGAGGAACAGGACGTGGACCCCGAAGAATCCCGTGAGGACCAGGAGACACACGCCGATCCACTGAAGGGCGAGGAAGGCGAGGTCCAGGGAGTCCCGATCCGTCGTACGCAGGATCCAGGCCGCCCCGATCACCTCAGCCAGCCCCAGCGTGATAGCGAGCATGAAGTGGAGGACCCGCCAGTCTCGGTCGAGCGAGTAGGCGTACGTACTCACGAGGACCAGCAGCAGAAGCGTCGCGTAGCTGCGCAACGCCCAGGCGAGTGCTCGAGGCTCCGGCCGAAGCCCAAGATGTCCCGCCGCCCGCAGACTGTACAGCGCGGCCACGGCGAGAGCCAGGGTGTAGGGCACGAACGTCTTGAGATGCGTGCCGTAGTCGCTGAGGCCACCCTCGTTGGACCCGAGCACGAAGCCAGGGTGCAGGGTCACGCAGACCATTGCGAACAGCCAGAATGCGAACTGTCCGCGCACCACGTCGGACAGCACGCGCGTGCTCACGGTCTCAATGTAGCGCCGTTGGTCGTGCCCACCGTCTGACGCGAAGCCCCACCGACCGGATCATGACACCCCCAGGGTGAGCCGTGATCGAGTCGCCAGAGCGCGTTGGTGGTGGGGCCACCACGGTCGAGTGTGCGACGCCCGCGCCGACGCGATCGGCCGTGCGAGCGACGAGTCGACGATCACCACGGGGGCGAACGTCCGCCGGGTCGACAGCCGGGGTCGCGAACGACCAACCGGGTGGCCGACTGGCCGTCGCCCGACCAGCCTGGATCATCCGTTCGTGGTGCATCCATTCGCGCACCACCCGCGCACAGCCCGGTCACTCGACGACGGTCGCGGTCCCGCCGGGGTCGCGCCATCGCCGCTGCGATGACTCGAAGTCGTCCAGTTCCCACAGAAGGGCCGTTCGTGGGACGACGCGATAGAGGACGTCGTACAGGTCGTTGTGCGACGGCAGGTACTCCTCCTCGCCGGGTCCGTCGTACTTCCTCGCCAGAGCCTCGATCACTTCTCGCTGACGGCGCGGGTCACCGAGGTCGACGACCTGGCCGTGCACGATCACGACGTGACGCGCACTCTCGAGGTGCACGGACACCCGCGGATCGCGATCGAGGTTTCGCGCCTTGCGAGTGGACCGCGAGGTGAACCAGTAGAAGTCGCCCGCGTACACCACTCCCCACACCGGCGACGGATGCGGCGAACCATCGCGATTGGTGGTGTCGAGCCAGTAGCGGGACGCCGCCGCCAGTCTCGCTGCAACGCCGCCCCACACCAGACGAGAGGACTCTTCATCTTCCACGTAGTCCAGCATGCCTCCAACTGGTGAGCGACTCGCGTTGGCGACGGTAAAACGTGCGGCCGTTCGGCAATCCGATCACCGTTGCAGGTGCAATCTCCACGCGCGAAGGCGCCCGTCCCAGATACGGTGGGAGTCGGGCGCCTCGCTTGCTTGTTTCCTGGAGCGGATCAGTCGGGGTTACGCCGGCGAAGCGTACGCGCTTCTCGTCCGTTGCGGTCCTCATACTGCAGGATCCGCGTCTACAGCCGGGCCTACCGGGCGAACCCGTAGGATCCTTCGTCATCCGTTCTCAGGATGAACCACCGTCACGTTTCATTCGTCACGGACCTCCTAAAGGACCATCTCAGATCCTTCGCCTTTCAGTGTAATGAGTCACCATAATCACGAATAGGGACGAAAGTCCTTTTCGAACATTACCTGATCACACTCGCTTCCCATTTCGGGCTGGCGCGACCGCGCGACGGTCCCCAACCGACTTCCCGGCGACCACGAGGGGGTCCGCTCGGTGGACCGATGAACCGCTATCGCGCCCCCGCGGCGTCGTCACCCGACCCGTCCACCCACTGACTCACCCGATTCCGCACTGGCGTGTCGGGCCGGGCCCAGCAGCCGCGACGGACCGCCCCGCGGTGCGACCCCAGCGGCAACGTCTCACGCTGGTCGGGCACCACCACCGCGCCCGCCACCATCCTGGACCACGGGTACGGCGCACCATCGCGTCCATCCAACGAGATCGGGGTCCGCTTCGAAAGGGTGGCGGTCAGCCCACGTGACGTGGTGGGGTGAAGGAGCCATCCGAGCCGTCGCCGTCGAAGCTGCGGTCGTCGACCACCTCGATCATCGTGGCGACACTTCCCGAATCGACCATCAAAATGATCAGGGCCGCGGCGGCCGGGAGGGCGCCTGTTCGAGCGAATCACGTGAGCCTCCTCCACGAGTCACCAATCGTCCCGGTCATCCGTGGCCGTGTCCTGTCTGACGCGAGTCTCGGCGTCTCGACCGACGAACGAGGTCTGGCGCGTGCCCCCGATCGGTCGAGTCGCGTCCCGGTGCGCGACGCCGATCGGGACGCGATCGCGTCGCACCAGGTCCGACGCTGAATTGTAACGTGGTCAGGAGAAACAGTCCACACCCCCGCCAACCCCGCTCTACACTTGACGACCATGACCCGTCTCGCACTACGTGTTCCCATCGTGGCCGTCCTAGTCCTCGCGGGAGGTGTCGTCGCGGCGGGTTCCGCCTCGGCGGCCACGACCACGCCTGCCGCCACCTCACTCGGCTACGACGTCAGTTTCCCGCAGTGCGGGGGCTCCCTGCCGACGTCACCCGGGTTCGCCGTCGTGGGCGTGAACGACGGGCGCCCCTACACGACGAATCCGTGCCTCGCCACCGAGTTGCAGTGGGCGAACACCTCGCTGGCCGGCGCTCCCGCCTTCTACGTGAACACGGCGCAGCCGGGACCGACCAACAACACGGCGTGGCCCACCGGTCAGCAGTCTCCCCAGGTCTGCACGGGGGGTGACAGCACCGCCTGCTCCTACGACTTCGGTTGGAACGCAGCCCAGCAGTCGTTCCAGGGTGCCGTCGCTGCCGAGACCCTGGACGGTGCGACGTCACCCTCCAGCGCCGCTGCAGCGGCGCCGTGGTGGCTCGACGTCGAGACCGGCAACTCCTGGGAGTCCACCGCCACTGCCAACCCCTCCACGGCGTCGTTCCTGAACGACCAGGCGACGGTGCAGGGCGAGATCGCCTACCTGGATAGCGCCGGGGCCACCTCCGTCGGGATCTACTCAACCCCGACCCAGTGGGCGACCCTGATGGGATCGACCGGCTCCACCTTCGCGGCCACTGCGGTCTGGCTCCCGGGCTTCGCCACCCTCGCCGCCGCACAGGTGGGATGCACAGCGACGTCATTCACCGGTGGTCGCGTCGCCATGATCCAGTACCCCTCGGGAGGGCTCGACGGCGACTACCAGTGTCCCTTGGTGAGCGTGCCCGTCACCGCCATGGTTCCCGTCACGTCCTCGGCCACCTTCTCCCAGCAGTTGAGTGTCGCCGGATTCAGCGAGCCCGTGTCCTTCACCCAAACGAGCGGCACGCCCAGCCTGGTGGTCTCGCCCACCGGCCTCGTGAGCACCAGCGGCGCCCTGACCGCCGGCTCCTACGTGGCGTCGGGAACCACATCGAGTGGTACCCTCAGCGGCTCGTTCTCCTTCACCCTTGACGTCGGCCTCCTGAGCGCGGCCCTCCCGACGAGCGCGGCCACCTCGGCGCCAGCGTCGGCCACCTTCACCGACCAGCTCGCGGTCACCGGCGCGAGCGGCGCGGTGACCTTCACCCAAACGAGCGGCACGACCGGCTTGGTGGTCTCGCCCACCGGCCTCGTGAGCACCAGCGGCGCCCTGACCGCCGGCTCCTACGTGGCGCGCGGCACGACCACCGACGCCGCGGGTGACACCGGAACCTTCGCCTTTCGCCTCGTGGTCGGTGCGCTCACTCAGGACGCTCCGTTGCGAGCGACCACCTCGGCGTCGGCGTCGGCCACCTTCACCGACCAGCTCGCGGTCACCGGCGCGAGCGGCGCGGTGACCTTCACCCAAACGAGCGGCACGCCCAGCCTGGTGGTCTCGCCCACCGGCCTCGTGAGCACCAGCGGCGCCCTGACCGCCGGCTCCTACGTGGCGTCGGGGACCACGGTCGACGCCGTGGGTGACACCGGAACCTTCACGCTCACACTCGTCGTCGCTCCACCCCCCACGCCCACGGTCGTCACTCCCCACGCCACTCGCGTGATCGGCTACGCCGTCACGGGCGCCACCACCGTGATGCGCATCACCGGCGTGGGGTTCACGGGACGACCCGTCGTGCGCAGCCACCCGGGCGTCACCGCACTGGTCACGGCCGACAACGGCCACCTGCTCACCGTGCGAGTGCGCACCGCTCCACACACGCGCGCCGGCGTCTTCACCTTCACCATCACACTGGCGAACCACACCACCTTGCGAGTGCGCTACGTCCAACGAGCGGGCCGACGGGGCTGATCAGCCCGGCGGGCGATCGCGACGAACGCCGGCGTGCGCCGCGGTGATCGTGGTGTCAGGCCCAGCGGTGACGAGCCTCGCGAACCGCCTCGGCGTACCAGGCGGCGGAAGGCTTGGGCGTGCGCGCGAAGGTGGTGCGGTCCACCGCCACCAGCCCGAACCGGGGGCCGTAGCCCAGGACCCATTCGAAGTTGTCGAGCAGTGACCACTGAAAGTAGCCGCGCACGTCGACCCCCTCGCGGCGAGCCTCGTCGAGGCTGTGCAGCGCCGCCGCCAAGTAGCGCACGCGCTGCGCGTCGTCGGTGGTGCCGATCCCGTTCTCGGTCACCACGAGCGGACGCGACGTCCAA
>JAJYNX010000054.1 GCA_021786095.1 Actinomycetes bacterium
ACGCTCAGGAGCGCACCGAGCAGGGTGAAGGAGCCCGCCAGTGAGAAGAGAACCCGTTGCTTGGTCGGCGTGAGCCTCGCGATGCACGACGAGGCTTTGGAGACGGGCGTGACGCCGATGAGGTTGAGTGACATCCGCTCAATATACCCACGGGGGTATATAGCCAAGCGGGTCACGCCGCACTTCGCGCTCCGGGCTCGGGCGACTGATCCGGCACCAGTGCCCGTGAGCCATTGGCCCCGGCCCGGCCCGGCCCGAACACGTTGGTCCCTCTCATGGGCGCCCGCACCGGTTCTCGCGAGCACAACGTACGCCCGACTCCTCGCGGACTCCTCGCACCATGTCGAGCCTCGACGCGGGTCGAGCCGCACACGAGCGGACGCCACCGGTGAGGGGCTCGGGCGACTCAGCAGTGCGGCCCGCGTAGAGGAGCCGCGAGGCGCCACCGGTGCCACTTACGATGCGGGGCAGTCGATCGCCACTGCGGCCGCGGCACAGATCACCCGCAACGTGTCGGGAGTCGCTCGGGCGACGCGGCGAACCAGCCGTGAACGAGGGACGAGCTGAAGGTTGTCGAGGTTCATCACACACGGTCGCCTCACGCCATCGGCCTCCGAGAGCTCGACTTCCGTACTCAGGCCACGAATGGTCGATGTGGCCGGGCCAACGATCACCGAGTGCAGCACTCGACCCAGGGTTCGCGGGTCAACACGACCACCGGTCGACGCGTGTCGAACTCGGCCAACCAGATCTCACCACGTCGGACCGCGGGATCGCTCACTGGTCCTCGGACCAGTGAGATTCCCAGTCGGTGTCGTCGGCGAGATCATCCCAGTCCGGTGACACGATGCCGAGCGCTATCTCCTCAGCGGTGGACGGAGTTCTCGTGTACGCCGCCAGATCGGCGCGCAGCCGGCGACGTCGGATGAGCTCGGTCAGCGCGATGTCGGTCGTCGCCGACGCCGAGGGCGCACCCAGCATGCCGCGCGCCTCGGCGAGCTTCTCTCGGTCGACGGCAATCGTTACCCTCTCCTTCGCCACACCACGAGTACTACCAGGTATCGGCCGTCATCCAGTGGCTGCCGCCCCCGGCCCGTCATTGACACGGACACCACCACCCGGCCCCTCGCATCCCTCGCGACACGAGTTCGCTCGTCTCGTTCGCTCCCCTCATCGCGCTCGGAGAGTCACCACCACACGAAGCCGCTCCCGTACGGGATCACGGGCGGCCCCTTCGAGCCGCCCGTGATCGGTCCGGCTCCTCTCGCCGACGTTGCCGCACCCCGCGTCCCGGTCGCTGGCGCGGCTACCGCGCGGTGTACCCGCCGTCGACCACGTACTGCGAGCCGGTGACGAAGCTGGCCCGCTCCGAGAGCAGGAACACCACCAGGTCGGCCACCTCCTCGGCGCGACCCAGCCGTCCGATCGGGTGCAGCGCCACCAGCTCGCGACGGGCCTCGTCGGGCAGCACGCTCAGCAGCGGCGTCTCGATGTAGCCCGGGTGCACCGAGTTGATGCGGATTCCCTGGTTGGCGTAGGCCAGCGCCGCCGCCTTGGTCATGCCGGCGATGCCGTGCTTGGCCGCCACGTAGGGCGCGGCCGTCGGGTCACCGACCAGCCCCAGGATCGACGAGTTGTTCACGATCGCCCCGCCGCCGGCGCGCAGCATCGCGGGGATCTCCTCGTGCATCCCGTAGAAGACCGAGTGCAGGTTCACGTCCATGAGGTGCAGGTAGCCCTCGACGTCGATGTCAGCGATCGGGCCCAGCGGACCGCCGATGCCGGCGTTGTTGAAGGCCAGGTGCAGCGCCCCGAAGCGCTCCTCGGCCAGGGCCACCGCCGCGCGCACGTCCTCCAGGCGGCTCACGTCACCCGAGGCGGCAACGGCCTCGCCGCCCGCGCCGGTGATGCGTTCGGCCACCCCACTCGCCCCCTCGAGGTTGAGGTCGAACACCACCACGCGCGCGCCCTCAGCCCCGAGCGCCAACGCCGTGGCCTCGCCGATTCCCGATCCCCCACCGGTGACCAGCACCGACTTGCCCTCGAACTGTCCACTCATGACGTCCTCCTTCTGCGCGCCTCTTCACTGCGCGTCTCATCGCGACGAACGGCGCGAGGTCGCACTGCGTCGAGGACGCGTCGCCGCCGACACCCCCACCTTGGCACCGCGGACGCGATGCGTCCAACTCAGCGCACGCCAGCCAGGTGTCGCCCGTGCTCCGCGGCCAGGCGCTCGGCCTCGTGGCGCATCGTCGCGGCGAGGTCGGTGAACTCGTCGAGGGCCGGGTTCACCCCGACCAGGGTGAACTCGCGCTCCACCACGCGCAGGTCCAGCCCCCACACGTCGGCGAGGATGCGCCGGATCCAGCCCGACGCGTGGTCCCACCCCTCGCGCGGCGTTCCCGGGCCGTAGGCGCCGCCGCGCACCACCACCGCGACCGCCGGGCGCCCGGCGAGGGGACGCTCGCCGGCCGCGGCCAGGCGCGGATCGGTGAGCACCAGGTCGACCCAGGTCTTGACGTGCTGGGAGATGCCGAAGTTGTAGAGGGGCACCGCGAAGAGCAGGGCGTCGGCGTCGAGGAGCTCGTCGACCAGCCCCGCCGCCAGATCCACCGCGGCGCGCTGCTCGGGACTACGCGCGGCGGCGTCGAGGCGTCCGGCGCCAACCGCCAGGGCCCAGGCGCGCGCGTCGAGCGGCTCGACGCCGAGGTCGCGGTGGGTCACCGGCGTCTCGGGCCGCGCCTCGCGCCACGAGGCCTCCACCACGTCGGCCAGCGCGCGGCTCACCGACCCCTCAGTACGGATGCTGGCGTCCAGGCGAAACAACGTCACTCTCGTCTCCTTCTTCTTCGTCACGCGCTCGCGGTGGGCGCCGCCGGTGCTCTCGCGCTCGACGCCCCCGGTCCGCTCGACCCCGCGAGTACGGCGCCGGATACTTTGATTTTAGAAGTCTCCTCGTAAAGCGAAGCAGCCGGTAGGCTGGGCCCGTGACCGGCGGCGAGGTGCGCGCGGGCGCGACGTCCCCCGCGCTCCCCGAGAGCGAGGTCGACCCGTCCCTGCGCCGGGCGTTCGCCGTGCTCGGCAAGCGCTGGAACGGCGTGCTCCTGGCGGCGCTCGCCGGGGGTCCCGCCACGTTCGCCGTCCTGCACCGCGAGATCGGCGCCATCAGCGACTCCGTACTGTGCGAGCGACTCCGCGAGTTGAGCGACGCCGGGCTGGTCGAGCGCGGCGTGGAGCCGGGTCCGCCGATCGCGGTGCGCTACGCGCTGAGCGGCGCGGGCACGGCGCTGCTCCCGGCGCTCGACGCCCTGGCGGCGTGGGCCCGCGACCACCTGGCGGCGAGCGGCGAGAACGGCCCCTGACAACCGCCGCGAACGTCAAGTGCGCCGGTAACCTAAGCCAATGAAGCTGAAACTCTCCAAGCGTGGCGACTACGTCGTACGCTCGGCGATCTGCCTCGCCCAGAGTTTCGACGCCGAGTCGCCCAAGAAGCTACGCCAGGTCTCGGTGGAGATGGGCGTACCGCGCACCTTCGTCTCCCAGATCATGGGCGACCTCGTCCAGGCGGGGATCGCCACCTCCTTCTTCGGCGCCAACGGCGGCTACCGGCTGGCGCGGCCGCCCGAGCAGATCACCCTGCTCGAGGTCGTCGAGGCCGGCGAGGGGCGCCTGGAGTCCGACACCTGCGTGCTCGGTGACGAGCCCTGCCACTGGGAGACCGTCTGCCCGCTGCACGAGACCTGGTCCGCGGCCAGCGCCGCGCTGCGCACCGAGCTCGCGGGCACCACCCTGGCCACCCTGGTCGAGCGCGACCGGGCGATCGCGGCGGGCACCTACCACGTGATCGGCCACCGCGCCCCGGCGGCGCCGTCGGTCGAGGTGAGCGACTCGGTGCAGATCGAACTACCGGTCGCCGTCATCGCCCAGCGCCTCAGCGGCGGCGGCGCGTGGCTGGTCCCCCACCTCGAGGCCGCGCGCGACGACGGCGAGGAGCTGCTGGTGCGCGTGGGCCCCGGCGGGCCGACCTGGCTGTCCAAGACCGTGGCGCTGCGCCTCGGCGAGCCGACCACCCACGAGTCCGCGCTGTCGTTTCCCCTCACCTGGGAGGCCACCGGGCCCTCGGGACTGTTCCCCCGGCTGCAGGGGACCGTGCGACTCGTCGAACTCGATCCCGACCGCACCGAGGTGCGCCTCGACGGCCGCTACCGCCCGCCGCTGGGTCGCGCCGGTGCCGTGCTCGACGACGCGCTGCTGGCGCGCGTGGCGCGAGCCACGATCCGCTCACTGCTGCGCCGTCTCGCGCGAGCCCTCGAGGAGGGCTGACCCGACCAGCCGTTCGACGAGTAGAGGACGTCACACGTGGCGTGGTTGCGAGCGTCCGCGGTCGCACGCGCGTCCGCCGCGCTCACGGATGAGCGACGATCGCGTGGCCACCAACCCGGCGCGACCGTAGCGCGCTAACAATCGATCACCACCCACTCGAACGTCATGCGACCGTCCGGTCCCGCGACACTCCCGGTCGTCTTCCACACGCCGCGCGCACCCTACACCAGCCCAACGCGCAGTCTCGCGGGCCAGGAACCACCGGGGTCGAAGACGTGGCTCGGCACCGCGGGTCTCAACTCGTCGCGGATCACTCGCCAGAACTGACGAGACTCGCCCTGCGACAGTGGTCGACGGTCCCTGACGAAGCGTCACGTCTGCTGAAACCTCACGCCAGACCACGATCGGCGGCCTCGCTCCAGGTCGGCCGCGTACCTCTCGACCCTCTCGAACGTCGCCACGCGGCCGGCCGCGACGTCCTCCTCGACCGCGCTCTCCATCTCGCGCCAGCGCTCCACCCCGAACCACGCCTGGTCGGCTCGGGGCGCCAGCAGGGGATGCATCTCGATCACGCGCTCGTCACGCTCCACGATCTCGATCCGCGACCGGCTCGTCCCGCCGGTAGCGATGGCGCCCGTGAGCGGGCCGGGTGATCGATCCACGACTGGCGGACGGAGAGGCCACGGGAGCATGCTCACTGCGCCAACGAGCACACCGCAGTCTCGAACAGACGAGACGTCACGCGATCGGCGTGACAGCCCGTCGGCCGATCGCGGTCGCTCGTCGTCGCCTCGTCAGGCGTCGGGCGGACGCGTCGCGCGCGCCCCGGTGATCAGCCGCTCGCGGTCGAAGAGGTTGGACACGACCCGCAACGCGGCCACGTCGATGACCACGAGCACCCCGGCCACGATCAGCGCGACGGGCACCGTCGGGCTCAGCACCTGGAAGGTCATCAGCGAGG
>JAJYNX010000092.1 GCA_021786095.1 Actinomycetes bacterium
CAACACCGTCGCAGATCGCCAGGGTGTGCTCGATGCCGGGGAGCGTGCGCACACTCTGACCACCGCTGGCGATGATCAGCACGTCGTTGTCGATCTCTCCGTGGTCGGTCACCACGGTTCGACCCCGGTGGGCCAAGCCGGTGACCGAGGCGGCGACGAAGGTCACGTCGTGGCGCCTGACGAAGCCGTCCAGGGGGATCCGCGCGTCGTGCGCGTCACGGTCGCCCACGGGAACTCCCACCAGGCTCGGGTAGTAGATGAACTCCTCACGCGGGGCGATCATCGTGACGTCCGCCTCAGGCACCCGGCGCCGCAGTGCGCGCACCGCCGCCAAGCCACCAAACCCACTGCCGATCACGGTCACTCGGGCCATCGTCGCTCCTCCAGCCACGGGGCCGCCTCGACCGCTCGGCCGCCAAACCCAGTGTAGGACGCACTGCCGACGCCCCAGCAAGCCGCAGCGGGGGCACCGGCCCGAATCGCTAGCCTGGCCCCATGCCGAGCGCACCACTCTCGCGACGCGTGCCGACCCTCGTCGCCACCATCGGGTCGATCGTGGCGATTGCCGTCATTGCGCTGGTGCTGGCCTCGTCGCACGGGGCCACTCCGGCGACGCGCGCGTGCCCCACCCTGGCCGGGCCCGCACTGGCCACCACCGGCACGATCACGGCGCCGGGGGTCGCGACCCTGCCCCCGTCACACGACAACGACGCGGGCCACTCGCGAATCCTCGACTCCACCCCCGACGCCGACGCCGACGCGTCCCAGATCCCCGTCGCCTGCGCCCTGCGCTAGGGGCATCCTCACGAGGAGGGCCGAAAGGTGGCGATGGAGTCATCGAAGCTCGCGTAGGACGCGTAGTCGAGCAGGTCGTAGAGCTGCTCGCGGGTCTGCATGGAGTCGATCACGGAGCTGAGGTCGCCGTCGGCGCGCAGCGCCGCCAGCGCCCGGTCCGCGGCGCCCATCGCTAGCCGCAAGAGCGAGACCGGGAAGATCACCAGGTCGACGCCGAGCGCGTCGAGCTGGTCCACGCGCAACGACTCGCCCCGGCCGAACTCGGTCATGTTGGCCAGGATGGGCACGTCGATCGCCGCGCGGGCCGCCGCGAACTCACCCGCGTCGGCCAGCGCCTCGGGGAAGACGGCGTCAGCGCCGGCGTCGACGTAGGCGCGCAGCCGGTCGAGTGCCGCGTCGAGTCCCTCCACCGCGCGCGCGTCACTACGGGCGATGATCAGCAGGTTGGGGTCGCGCCGCGCGTCCACGGCGGCGCGGATGCGCTGGAGCGCCTCGGGGCGCTCGACCACGGCCTTGCCGTCCAGGTGACCGCAGCGCTTCGGGTTCACCTGGTCCTCCAGGTGCAGCGCCGCCACGCCGGCGTCCTCGAGCAGGGCCACGCTGCGCGCGACGTTCACCGGTCCGCCGAAGCCGGTGTCGGCGTCGACGACGACCGGCAGCGTCGTCACCCGGGCGATCTGCGCACTGCGCTGGGCCACCTCGCTCGCCGTCGTCAGCCCCACGTCGGGCAGTCCCAGCTCCGCCGCGAGCATCGCCCCCGAGACGTACACGCCCTCGAAGGCTCGGCGCTCGATCAGCATCGCCGACAGGGGGTTGAAGGCCCCGGGCAGCACGACGATCCCCTCCCGGGACAGCCGCACGCGAAACGCGGCGCGTATCGCGGCGGAGCTCGGCGCGCCGGGGCCGATCACCGGATTACCTCGGTCGCCACGCACCAGACGGAGAGCGAGGTCGCAGCCACCCGATGCGCCCCTGGCGCGCACGAGAACCGTCGACAACCCCCACGTTGAGCCACCGGGCGTCTCCGACCACACTGAATCGACCGCGCGTCACGGCCGAACGGTGTCAGGTCCCGACAGTGGTCCGTCAGCCGCCCCACACGCCACTGCCGCACGCCGGGCACAACCGAGCAGGTCGCGCGAATCGAACTCCGAGATCGCGTACGGTCCTCACCGTCGTCATCAGCCAACCACCAACTGGGCCAGTGCGCAGGCATCCGCCTCAGCGCCAGCCCCGCAAGGCACGGCGCAGGACCGCGTCGTACTCGGTCAGGCCCTCGCGGCTGAGGCGGGCCTCAGGGCCGGCGGCGATGCCGACGCGCTCGGGCACCACGCCCCAGATCTCCACCCGCTGACCCTTCCACCAGTCGATCGCAGCCTCGAGGTCATTGGTGCCCCGGCGCGCCGCGCAGATCACCACGCCCCGCGGCGTCGACGCGGGGATCAGCTCCAGCGTCGCGGTGACTCGCGAGTACTCCACACCGCCGGCGCGCGTGGGGATGACCACGACGTCGGCGGCGCCCACGGCGCTCTGGGTCAGTCGCTCACTGCCGGGAGGGGTGTCCACGACGCCCAGGCCCTCGACGCGGCCCATGGCACGCACCGCGGTGCGCTCCGAGGGCGCCTCGACGACGGTGATCCCCTCGACGGGCCAGGTCTCCAACCACTCGGCGGCCGAGGCCTGCGGATCCGCGTCCACGAGGGTCACGGGATCGTAACCCCGTTCCACGGCGGCCGCGGCGAGGTAGATCGACGTCGTCGACTTGCCCACGCCACCCTTCAGACTGGTGACGACGATGTTCATACCTGCGGTACTACCACGTACGCCCGCCGCCCGGTGGCTCCGCTCCCGGTGGCTCCCCCCAAACGGCGGGCTCGGCCGATGACCCGGGCCCGGAGCGAATCCGCGGTCCGGGGCGATTAGGTTGGTCACGGCGCACGATCGCGCCACGGTCCCGAGGACGGGACCGTGGCGCCCCGCCAACCCGACGGATGAGGACTGCGCCCGACCAACGAGAGAGAGGCCCGCATGATCGGCGACAAGGAACTGCACTTCACCGACAAGGGGACGGACCTGGGAGCGCTCGCGTCCCACGTCGAGGAGTACCTGAAGAAGGACGGCTTCACCGTCACCGTGTCGGCGCCCAGCGACCAGGGGACGGTCATCCAGGCGAAGAAGGGCGGCTTCCTGCGCGAGGTCGTGGCGGCGGACCGGGCCCTGACCATCACGATCGCCGGCAATCCGAGTGACTTCACGGTCCGGGTCGGCATCGGCAAGTGGCTGGAGCACCTCGGGATCGCCGCGATCGAGACGCTGCTCGTCTCGGACCTCTTCCTCGTGGTCGACGTCGCCGACGCGGCCTGGAACCTGGAGATCGAGAGCAAGCTGCTCGCGGACCTCACGGCCTTCGTCGGCTGACGTCACCGCGCGCCGCGGCTCGGCGCCGGGGCGACCATCTCGCGAGCGCGTGGTAGACCGAGCGTAGGTACACGGCGAGCCGAGGACCGAAGGGGGCGACGTTGACTTCGTCACACGACGACGAGGCGGGGACGCCCGAACTCGGGGATACCGACAGTGACGCCGACGGGCGCGCGACGGGCGCGCGAACGGTCATCGCCTCCACGCGAACGTCACGACTGTGGCTGGGGCTGCTCCCGTCACTCGTCGTGCTCGTGGTGATCCTGGTGTTCATCGTGCAGAACCACCAGGACGTGCGCGTGAGCCTCTTCACCCTCTCGGTCACCTGGCCGCTCTCGATCGCCCTGCTCGCCAGCGCCGTCCTGGGGGCGCTCCTGGTGCTGGCCATCGGATCGCTGCGCATCGTCCAGCTGCGACGTCAGATCCACCGCCGGCCGCCCCCCTCACCCTGACGATCGCCGCGCCCGCGCGGCGGCCCGCGCACGGGCGCGGCGATCGTCGAGCCGGTAGGGTCGAGCCATGGACTACGTGACCCTAGGAGACACTGGCCTGCAGGTGTCGCGAATCTGCTTGGGCTGCATGAGCTACGGCGAGCCGACGCGCGGCAACCAGCCGTGGTCGCTCGATCGCGACGCGGCGGTGCCCTTCTTCCGCCAGGCCCTCGACGCGGGCATCACCTTCTTCGACACCGCCAACGTCTACTCGGCGGGCTCGAGCGAGGAGATCACCGGCTCGACGCTGCTGTCGATGACCTCGCGCGACGAGGTCGTGATCGCCACGAAGGTGAACGGCCGCATGCGCCCCGGCCCCAACGGCCAGGGCCTGTCGCGCAAGGCGATCCTGAGCGAGGTCGACCACAGCCTGCGTCGACTCGGCACCGACTACATCGACCTCTACCAGATCCACCGCTGGGACTACGAGACGCCCATCGAGGAGACCTTGGAGGCACTGCACGACGTGGTGCGCGCGGGCAAGGTGCGCTACCTCGGCGCCTCGTCGATGTACGCCTGGCAGTTCGCGCAGGCTCTCTACGTGGCCGACCTGAACGGGTGGACGCGCTTCGTGAGCATGCAGGACTACTACAACCTCCTCTACCGCGAGGAGGAGCGCGAGATGCTGCCCCTCTGCGCGGACCAGGGCGTGGGAGTGATCCCGTGGAGCCCGCTGGCGCGGGGGCGGCTCACCCGCCCGTGGTCCGCCTCGACCCACCGTTCGGAGAACGACGAGTTCGGACGCAGTCTCTACGACGACGACGACCGACCGATCGTGGACGCCGTCATCGACGTCGCCACGCGGCGCGGCGTGACCCCGGCGCAGGTGGCCCTCGCCTGGGTCCTGGCGAACCCCATCGTCACGAGCCCCATCGTCGGGGCGACCAAGCCGCACCATCTCGACGACGCGGTCGCCGCCCTCGATCTGCACCTGGACGCGGAGGAGACGGCCCAGCTCGAGGCCGCCTACCGCCCGCACCCGGTGCGCGGCTTTCGCTAGCACCGGACCCCCCGCCACTCATCGGCACCGCCGTCGCGCGCCCCGAGGGCGCTGGCGAGGGTGGGCCCGGCCAGCCAGCCGAGAGGGCTGAGCGCGGCCCCTTGCGAAATTCTTACGATGCTGCGCCTCTCACGCCGAGGCGCGACCCGTACCATGGACTCTTGCCCGAGTATGGAACTCCTATCCACTCCTGCGGTGCGCGTCGCGTTCGCCAGGCGATCGCACTGTCGCTGGTGACGGTACTCGTGAGCGTCCTGGCTCCGATCGCCGTCCTGGCCTCGCGCGCCGGCGCGGCCACCACGATCTTCTACCTCGACGTGGGCGCGTCGGTTTCGGTCGGTGTCCAGCCGAGCGTGCGCTCACCGCACGGCCAGCGCACCCACGCGGGTTACGCCAACGACCTGGTCGCTCTCGAGGCGAGCAAGGGCGTCACGCTCCGG